>JAYVOT010000540.1:0-6066 GCA_043757795.1 Chthonomonadaceae bacterium
CCGGATAGACGAAAAAAGGAGGAAGCTATCGAACCGTCCAGCGTCTCTTACATACGAAAATAGATTGGGATCAAACGCTGAAACAGTTCCGGCAGACCCCCATCATGACCCTTCAACACCCATTATTCTCATGTCCGACGAGACCGTTATCAGCAAGTCCGGCATAACGACGCATGGACTTGACCGATTCTACTCGTCAATGGCGTCCAAGCCGATCCCGGGAGTGGCTGTCTTTACAATTGCAATGGCCAATATCGGTCAGCGTGAAGCGATCCCGATCCCCTTTGAACGAGTCATCCGAACAGAGGAATCGGTCTCTCCTTCTTCATGGCCAGCCTCGGACTCGCCTTGTTGAAGCCGATGCGGAAGGAGTTTCCTAACGCCGGTATTTTGGATTTGTAATCCTACGCTCGAGGCGCTGGATACGTCTCCGAGACGATGAAATACCTTCAGGAAAAACCGGAAGCAATTAATTGGGATGTGGTTTTGTCCAGGGTAACTCGTCTCGGGTTCATCCACAACGTTTTGGACAGCAAAAAAACCCTGTATTTGCTGTTGCATGAAGCCGTTACAACTTCCAAAAGTGGACAATGAAGTTATATCGGTCGCATAGAGGCTTCTGAATAGGAGACTTCGAGGAGCGACACGCCTAACAATTTGGCGAAGGTATTGTATCAGAAGTCGTATTTAATGGAATTTGTGGCGGACACCGTTGAGCGGTCAACGTGGAGTGTTGAAAAATTGTCAACGATTTTGGCGGTGACTTTTCGGCTACGCTTCTAAGACTCTTTCTCAAATCCGACCGAACATTCCCGCCTTGAGAGCGTCGTCCACCGCCTCCTGCGAAATTTTCACAGGCAACACCTCGTCGATAGGATGCAAACTTGAATGCAATGCCAGCGTGATTTCCGGCACGAAGTTGAGATCGCTGACGCCCACAATGAGCCGCTTGCCCTGTTTCGCCAGACCGATCACGTTGTAGCAAAGGGCGATGTGCTCCGGAACCATCTCCGCCGCATGCGGGTCGATCATGTTTCCGTCCGCCCAGATTGGAACTCTTCCGTTTAGCGCTCGTTCCCCGTCCACCAGCGCTTTGAACAACGCGACCTCTGCGATAGGAGCGGTTTCCCGTGCGAGATAGAGGTGCCAACCGATCGTCTCACTCTTGTATTTGACCCAGAAATCGACCTGCCCCCAGGTGCGAGCGTCCCGAAGATTATCGACTCGGTCGGCGCATTTCACAAGCCGAACCCATGGCTCCGCCCCTCGAATAACTCGAAAATAGTCCGCCTCCCGGCGGCTCTTAGTGTCCTCCGGCACATCGGGCGGCAACGGGCTTTTCGTCAGCGCATCCACTGCCTGAAAGACCTCCTGCCCCGCGATTTGAACGACCTGACGCGCTGTTTCATCTCTCTGGCTCACATGGCAATCCTCCAAAACGTCGTGCAAAAGCGCGGTCGCGATGATTTTACGGTCTCGCAACCCCCACTCCTCCAGAAGAATCCTTGCGACGCGAACCGGATGAACCATGTACGGCACAGTAGGTTTGTCCGGCGCAGTTTTGCGCCACTGATTGTGATGAATCCTGGCGGCAAGCTCGAAGGCGCCTAGAAGCGGATCATGGTCTCCCGGCGTCAACTCGGAATGCAGTTGATTCCACTGCCATCTTGGATCGTACATTTGAACTAAATCTTGTTGCATAAGGCGTTATGTGTGTCTATTCATAGGAGTCAAGCGAAGAGGCGGATTAAAGCGTTCCGCTCTATGCCTTCGTCTCGCTCAAACCCCGTTTTTCAATGTTTTCTATCTTACTATACGTGAAGAGCGACTCTTTCGGTTCAAGCAATGTTGTCTCAAATGAAGCTCACGGACATTTGCGACTGTCGTTCAAAGAGCTTTTTTGAGTCCAAGAATTTATTTCCAGCTTCTGCAGCATTCCTTCGAAGGGAAATAAATTTCCCATCCAAAACTGCTCTCAGCCTACTTTCCTTCGGATAGATTGCAGGAATATCGCATCTATTTGCGCTCACAGAGAAACTATTTCTATTTCTATTTCTATTTCTATTTCTATGCCGGAAGCTGAACGCCCCTAATTCGCACAAGATTCAAAAGCAACTTATTTTGCGGCGGACTTCATCTCTTTAAGAAGCGGGATAATTCTGTAATAGCCCATGAAAGTATCCACGACGAATTGATTGTACAGTTGCGCGTCCGTCGCTTTGACTCCGGGGTGAGCCTTCACATACTCCGTCTTCTCCAGTTTCGTCGCCGATGCGATCTGCTCTTCATCCATGATCTTCCTGCATTCGGTCGTCACCTTCCCGATGTAGTCGATATAGAGTTGGTTTTTTTTGTCCAGATACTCCGTCTGAATTTTTTTAACTTTCGTGTCAAAGGCTTTTGGGACAGCCCCGCCTGCCAGCATCAGTTTTTTTGTCGTTTTAATCTCTCCGGAAATCTCTTTCAGAGGAGAACTGACCAGGATCGTCAACTGTTTGTCGTAATCCGCCTGCGCCATTGCGAGGTAAGCCAGAAGTTTGTCGATCTCATCCCCAGTCAATTTCAACGGATTCAACGACCGCAACCTGTCGATATCATCCACGTCGCCGACAAGCGCCTGAGCAAGGGTGACGGCAGGCTCTTGCGCCTGTTGAGCCTTCGCTTGCAACGTGCGACCGCCCAAATAAAGCGCAACCCCTCCGGCAAGAGCGATCGTCAGCGCAAGACGACCAATAATTTGGGACTGTTTCGAAATTTGCATAGTGACTCTCCAAGCGAACGGACGATAGACTGATTTGACTTAAGGATACCCCTAAAACTGGAGCGGGCGCAATTATTTCATCCCCTGAATACCTCGCGCAGAACGCCGCTTAGCCGCATTGATTTCAAGAATGATGAAACCTCTTGAAGGTTTGGCGAATGCGTCTCAAATCTCGAAAACCCCGTCCGTCAGCGAAGCCTCGAATATCAAATGCTTCACAGGCTTACGTCAGCTTTTCGTCCAGCCTTAGAAGCTTCATTTTTAATCTGTAGGAATAATGTCGGATTAAATGCGATGGATTGCGAAGAGCAGAGACTTGATCTCCGCGACTGATTGAGCGGCGAACAACCGAGCGGATTCAGTACGCTTCACGCCGAGATTGATCGTCGCATGATCGCTCAGCGTCGGCGGAATTTGATCTGCAAAAGAGTAGGCTTTCGGAATATCGTCCGGCAACGTTGCGTTGCAAAGGGTCGCAACCGCCATCGTCCACATTCGCGCCACGTTTTCAAGGTTGTAGCCCCCGCCTCCGATCGCTACGATCGGTTTTCCCAGTTTCTGAACCTCGACGACGCCCTGCAGCCAACCCTGAGTCGTGAGGCAGACATGCGCGAGAGGGTCGGAGTAGTGGGGGTCGGCTCCCATCTGCAGAACGATCGCCTCCGGGTCGAAGGCGCGAAGCAGCGGGAGAACTCCCTCTCGAAAAGAGGATATCCAAATTTCATCGGTCGTATACGGAGCGAAGGGCAGGTTCACGCTGAAGCCGATCCCCGCTCCCTCACCGATCTCATTCACGAAACCGGTTCCTGGAAAAAGAGTCTGGCCGCCCTCGTGCAGCGAGACAGTCAGAACATTCGGATCGTCGTAAAAAAGCTCCTGAACGCCGTCTCCATGATGCACGTCGATGTCCACATACGCCACTTTTGAAAACCTTTTCCGGAGTCGCTGAACGGCAAGACCGCAATCGTTCAAAACGCAAAATCCGGCGGCTCTTGCATAGTGCGCGTGGTGCAGTCCGCCGGAAAGGCTGAAAGCGACGCGCGCTCCGTCGACGACGGCCTGCGCCGCCTGAATCGAGGCACCTGCGTACAGTGAAGAGGAGCGCGCCAACCCTTTGAAAATCGGATTGTCCCCTCCGCCGAAACCGTACTGTTGCATCCCTCGAATAGGTTCGCCCTCGTCCAGCCTCTCCAACATGTCCAGGTATGCCGGAGAGTGAAGAGCCTCCAAATCCTCGCGTTCCGCATGAAGAGGTGCGACTCGTTGCAAGGTCTCTTCAAATAATCCGTAAGCTTCCAAAAGCTCGTTGGTCATTCGGAGTCGAATGGGACGCAGCGGATGTTGCGGGCCCATGTCATAGCCCATCAGTTCATCGGAATAGACGAAAATAGGTTTTACACTCATCAAAATGATCCTTTAAATTAATTGGTCGAATGCCGCAATAGTCCGAGTTCCAACCGTTCTAAAACCTGTGAGTATAGATAAATGCGCTCTATTCCCTGTCGATTGCAGTTAAAACAATTTGCCGATCGTGAAGTAGAGTTTTGCGCTGCCGTGTTCGCCGTAACTGTATCCGACGATGACCGGTCCGAGCGAGGTTTCAGCGAGCAATCCGATCGAAAGATCTTGGAGGTAGCGAGCGTGATCGAACCTCTCGAAAGCCCCGCCGAATTCGTACCAGCCTCCGAGCATGATTTTTCCGCCGATGAAGGAGGGGAGCGTCGTGAGGCGATGCAGATAGCCGAACGAAGCGCGAAGATAGTCGTTTCCCCTTAAGGCATCTTGATTGTAAGCGCCTAATAGGAAGGGTCCTCCGAAGGCGAACTGTTGCAACGGCGGAGGTTGAGAGCCGAATGCGGAACCGAAGCCCACGATGGTGAATGTGGAGTCGCCTTTGATTCTGGCAGGGTAAAAGTGAAAGTACTGGATGTCGACCGTCGGGAACTCCTTGACGGATCCGGGAGCGTTAAAATACCATTTCGCTTTCGCGGAGAGCCGAGTCCCTTTCGAGGGAATGATCGGACTGTCCTGTCCGTCGTAGGTGAAACTCATCGTCGCGTAACTCGCAACTCCGGACAACGAGGGTAAAAACGGCCCGCCGGTGCGAATGGTTGCGCGTTCGTAGTCGTACTGATAGCCGAGGCGAAGTTCGCTTTTTCGGCTCGTCGCGATCCCGATATCCGCGCCTCCCCCAACGTTCACTTCGCCATACACAGCCTGCCTTGCACCTTGATTATAGAAGCTTCGATTCGTGTCGTAGTAGCCTGCATGAGGCGCCAGGAACCAGTGATTTCGGCTAAACGGGAAGTAGTATTCCGCAGAAATCTGTTTGTCGGAACCAAGTTTTATATCCGCTCGGATCTCCGCGCCCGGTCTGCCTACATCCAGCGAAGAGAAGCGAGCGAAGAGGTCTGTCCGAATGTTGTTGCTGTCGGCGCCGTTGACAGCGAGTCCGAAATTCAAAAATGGCGGTCCGTATCGCTTCTCGTTGGCTTGAATTCGCAATCCATGAATGCCCTTTCGAGTTTCGCCTGAGTAGGTGAAACTCTCGTATCGACCCTCCCCGGTAATCGCAGTCAGCTCTTTTTCAAGCCGAATTTTATCGAGAGCGAACTCAACTAGCGGGCGCAAGCGTAAATTCAGCTCCTCCGACTTGCGAGGATCGTCCGCCACCGTATCGATGAAGTGCGGATCTGTAAACTCTACGAGAACGCGGCTTTTGCGCTTTGCGAGATATTCGTTCCAGTCTGCATCATTCAGGGCGAACTGTTGCAGTATTTTCGTTTTCGCCTCCGCTGCTTCGTACCCCTTTGCAGCTAATTCATCCACTTTTGAGAAATCCGTGATTGAGAGTTTCCCCAACTCCGGAGACAAAATGATGTCCGCCAACTTGAGGCTTCGTCGCTCGTTCGCATAGGTAGCGACATAGATGGTTCTCCCCAGGATATCGAGGAAGGATTGGGATGTCTTTCCGTTGAGGAAGCCGGAGGAGAGATCGACGGCGATGATGATGTCCGCTCCCATGTCCTTGACGGCTTCCGTCGGAATGTTGTTGAGGGTTCCGCCGTCCGTATAGAGCGTGTTGTCTCGCGCTACCGGAGTGAAGACGCCCGGCAGCGCCATCGTAGCTCGCAAAGCCGTGACAAGTTGACCGTCCTTCAGGGCGACCGCTTCGCCCTTCGTCATGTCTGTCGCAATGCACCGGAAGGGGATCGGGAGACTGTCGAAGTCTCTGATTTCGGAGTAGGGCAGGCACACTCGGCTTAGCATGAGATTAATGGGGTTGGCGGGGTTAAGTCCGCTTG
>JAYVOT010000541.1:0-1662 GCA_043757795.1 Chthonomonadaceae bacterium
GTCAAACTTCGCCCGGATATCATTTTAGGCGACATGGACAGCGTCTCCGACGCGGCTCTGAAGTGCGGCGCGGAACTGATCGTGCATGGATATGGCGAAGCAGACGGTCGCGGCGCTCCTGGAATGGAGCGTATGACTGAACTCGGACTGAAAGCGACTGTTTTTCACTCTCCCGGCACAAGCGAAGATGTGGCGATGCTGTTGGCGGACGCGCTTGGCGCGAAGCTGATCGTCGCTGTAGGAACGCATTTCAGCCTGGAAGACTTTTTAGACAAAGGTCGCGGGGGAATGGCTAGCACATTTCTTACCCGTCTGCGAATCGGTTCAAAACTAGTTGATGCGAAAGGAATCGCGCGTCTCTGGACTCAAAACCGCCCGAAAGTCAGCGAGATAGCTCTAGTCGCTTTCGCCGCCACCACCTCTATCGCAGCTGTGCTTACTCTCTCGCCTATGGGGCAGATCGCCTTGCAGTGGATCGGCATCTGGTTTCAGCATAAACTCCATAGGGGAAGGTGAAACTTCAAAATAAATGAAATTCTCGTTTTGCGACTCTGGCGGAATATGTTTTTTGTGCAACTTCAGCCAAGCTGGAAATTGAGTTGAGATTGCGACGGAGTAAAAAAGGAGCTTGATTGGGACCGGGATTCAAGTATCATGTCGTAACGGTATCCGCAATTTTCTTCGCTCTGACCATTGGGTTGGTGGCGGGGATTTTTCTGTCTCCAAAAATCACAACTCGACAGGAGAAGGCTATCCGGGACCTCCAAGCCACCGTCAAAAACGAGGTTATCGAAAAGAATGCTTCTTTGGATCAGTATCGCGAGTGTCTTTCAAAGATCAGTCCGGTCGTTTTGCAGAATCGCCTCAAGGACGCAGATGTCGCGCTGATTCAAACCGGAGACTATCCGGAATCGATGAACCGGGCAAAGGACGCTCTTGTTATGGCAGGAGCTAAGATCGCTTCGCAAACCGTTATTGAGCCGAGTTGGAATCAAACTGATGAGCTTCTTGTCGCTCGACTCGCCGCCGCACACTCGACAAATCCCAAGTTTCCGTCGAACCGGGCGGAGCTTGCAAATCGCGTGGGCGAACTTTTGGCGAAGGGCGACGATCCGATAGACCCGTTTCTGCTCGTTTTAGAACAGGAGAAGTTCCTCCGACTGAATCGAGAAGATGATCGAACCGCCTCAGTAAAATATGCAGTGATTGCGATAGGTAGCCGCTCTCCGGCAAGCGGGCGCATTCCATTGACGGACCAACCTCTGATTCTGGCTCTTCAAAAACAGGGGGTCAAGGTGATCGCCTGTGAACTTTTGGAAGCTGAAAGTTCCGACATTCCTTCTTATAGAGAAATGAAATTGAGCATATCCACAGTGGACAACGTGAACAAAGACATTGGACAACTCGCCTTGATTTTCGCTCTCACCGGCGAAATCGACGATTACGGGGTCAAGCAAACTGCAAAACGTCTCCTTCCCTCCCTCCCTCCGTAAAGACTATATGACGATTTCCGTACTCATTCCTGCGTATAACGAAGCCGATAGAATTGGCGATACGATTGCCGCTCTAATTCCCTTGAAATCGAAATATGCCGATTTTGAGATTATCGTCGTTGATGACGGCTCTTTGGATGATACCTCGCGAGTCGCTAGAGAAGCGGGC
>JAYVOT010000542.1:0-1661 GCA_043757795.1 Chthonomonadaceae bacterium
TCTCCCGCGTCCGGACGCCCCAGGTTTTTCATCGCCATTGCAACGGACGCGCCCGCCCCGATTTCGTCGCTCAGTCCGGAGAACCATGTGTGGGAATGCTGCACTACCATTTCGTTCTTTTCCCGATTGTAGGGCAAGAAGGAGAAGGTTCTGCCGAAGGCGTCATTCGCGTTCGAGAACCACTGTTTTTCGGCGTGGAATTGACCCAGTTTCTTTATCTGCTCCGAATCAGGCGGCGTCACGAAGTAGTGAATGTTCTGTTTTCGTCCGTCTGCATAAGCGATAGAGACGCGGCATCGTCCCGGCTTCTCGCCCTTCAAATCGTATTCGAGCCATCCGGAAAGCGTCTTTTTCAGCGCAACGCCGATTCTTAAAGCTCCTTTCGGCTCGACGACGATAATGGTCGGACGTTGCGAATAACGAATGAAAAGCTTTGAGTTTTGATCCGTTGCGATCACGTAGCCCGGGACTCCGAAAACAACCGGTCGCTTTTGTTTGATTAACGTCGATTCGATCTCTCGGACTGAGGGCGCAAGGACGAACCTGAAACCGTATACCGCGCTTTCTCCTGATTTGAGCGTTCGAGAAGTGGCGGGATTCCAGGGTTGCGTCAACTTCCACTCGTTCTGCGCGTAGGCTTTCGTGTGAACCATCCACTCGTAGAACCCTTCAAAGGTCACATCGCGTGAGGTCGGATCGTCGTAAAGGGGGCGATAAGCTTCAAACGATGTCTCGTTTTCCGGCAGAACCAGAAGCGCGGGACCCTGACCGTTGAGGCGAGTGACTTGCAGGTATCCGGCTCCTCCTCCGATATAGGGATCGGCAAACGAGCATTTGTCGTGCGTTTCGTCAAGCGAACGCCCGGTTATAAGATTGTTGAAAACCATTGCCGCCCCGAACGCCCCGATCTCGATCGGATCATTGGAGGGGTTTTTCAATCTGAAGCGAAGTACGAGGTTCTCGTTCTCTTTCGTCCATTCCCTAACGACTCGGAGCGGGCATTTTTCGCCGAGGTTCGCTGTGATATCCTGTGAAGCGAGCGTTTCAGTAGTTGAAATATCTGTGGGAATATCTCTGTTTGAAGCGGAGGAGAAGTTAGTCCATGCCCCGCCGGGCTTCCTGACTCGCAGGGTCGCATCGCCGAGATGATAGTATTTTTCGGAGGTTCTGCCGCGTAATCGGTCGCCCGGAGTGAAGTCGAAAGCCGAGCCTTTCGGGGAAAGGGAGGCCGCTGTTCCAGTCGCGTTCATCAGTGAAAGGTCGAGATTTCCGGCGTCGAATTTCTTCGTCCCTTTCGCGAGCAAGCCTTCCGCGTCGGCGCGCGAGGCGCCGTATTTCGCCGCATCCAGGTCAAAAGCGTCGGAAATCTCTTTCGAAGACATCGCTCTTGGATGAACTCTAACGACGGAAATAGCCAGCGAGCCGCCCATCTGAGAATTATTGTACTCGTTTTTGAAGAGGGGAGAGCCGTTTGCGCCGTTGGGAACTCCGATGCTGACGACTGAGCCTGAGGCGGTGTTGAGGGTAATGTCCCTGGAATTCTTTTCGACCGCGTCATCGTACAGACGCACTGTTTTGCCGTCGTAGACATAAGCGAGATAATGCCAGTGTTTGGGAGCAGGCGGCCCGTTCCAACCGAGGTCATCCGCCCAGTGCGTGGC
>JAYVOT010000543.1:0-1660 GCA_043757795.1 Chthonomonadaceae bacterium
CCCCAAAGTTGGGGGCGGCGTGGAGCGCCGGGGGCGCAATTTAAGTGAGACTCCCAATTGGCGGGGCTTCAAAATCCTTAAGTTAACGCATATGCCCCCTGCCCCTCTCTTAGACTCTCGCTTCGCTTCGTTAGGAGAGGGGAGGCAGAGCGCAACACTGGGAGTCTCGTGCTAACCGCGCGCCTCGCCGACCCCGACTTTGGCGCCAGGCTGAAATCCGCCTTTGCCGCCGCGAATCCTCATCCGCGAAGAGGGTTCCGGAAGCCCCTCTCCTAGCGCGTAGCGCAGTAAGGAGAGGGATGGGGTGAGGTTTCCAATATTGGGGGCGATTTCAAACCCGCCCTCACCCTAATTCTCCATACGGACACTGTCCGTTTACGATAGTCGCGACCACTTTAATGCACTCCCAATCATCCAAATGAGTTGACAGAGGATCGGAAGAAAGAAGAGTGAAGTCAGCAAGTTTGCCCGCTTCGATGCTGCCGCGATGCCTCTCAGTGCGCGTTGCATAGGCGGGAGAATAGGTGTACGCGGAGAGGGCGTACTCCGCTGAAACTCGTTCTTTTGCGTTCAGAACATGTCCCTTCGGAGTGGTCCGTGAAATCGCAGCTTTCATCCCCGCGAGCGGGGAGCCGGGAACGACGGGGCAGTCCGAACTGAACGCCTGCGCCACGTTTTGCGACTCCAGAGTCGCGTAGGGCGAGAGACGGTGCGCGCGCTCTTCTCCAAGCGCCGTTAAGTAAGCGTCTCCCAAGCCTGAAATGAACTCCGGCTGACCGATAGACCAGACTTTTTGTCTTCTCAGGCGGGCGATCAGGTCGGGGTTAAGCAGCATGCAGTGTTCGATTCGGTGTCCGGGATAGGTGCGCGTGCGTTGGCGTTGCGCTTCCGCATAGGCGGAAAGCACGACATCGATCGCCCTGTCCCCGATAGCGTGCGTTGCGATCTGCCAACCTGCGTTGTGAGCTTTTAAAATGTAGTCTCGAAGTTGCTCTTCGGAGTGCATCGCGATTCCGGTGTTGCCCGGCATCCCCTCAAAGGGTTGGTTCAACCAACAGGTGCGCGTCGTGATAGCCCCGTCGGAAAAAAGTTTCGCTTGCCCGACATGATACCGGTGGAAAGGAACGCCTGCGGGCTGAAGGTCGTCCGGGCGAGGAACGACTCCAGTTTCGGAGTGATCGATGACCTCTTGCCAGCCGATCATGCTGTTGAATCGCACGTTCAAAACATCCTGAAAGACGGCTTCGGAGTAAGCGGCAACCATTCCCGGCGGCGTGTTCGCATCACTGGCGCTCGTGATTCCGAGTTTGAGGAGGTAGTCGTTCGCCCTTCCAAGAGCGGCTACAGCGTCGGCTTGTGTCGTCTCCGGCTGAATTCGTTCCAGATTGTTCCAACTCGCCGCCTCCAGCAAAACCCCCGTCGGCTCGCCTTTCTCATCTCGTTCGATCTCCCCGCCGACAGGATTTTCCGTATTCGAGTCGATCCCGAGAAGTTGCAGAGCGAGCGAATTGACGACCGCAGCGTGCCCGGAAGTATGCACGATGCGCACTGGAATCTCAGTCGAAACTCTGTCTAAGTCTCGCCGGTCGAGGTGCTTGCCGTCCGGCAGTTTGTTTTGATCATATCGGTTGCCTTCAAGATAAGCGACGCCGAGATTCGC
>JAYVOT010000544.1:0-6036 GCA_043757795.1 Chthonomonadaceae bacterium
CGACAGAGTTGACAATGGTGGGTTTGAGCGTATCGTCGTTGTATACTTTCGCTTCAATCTTCTTTTCCACAGGGACTTTAAGCACATACCGGGTAATGCCTACCGGCTCCAAACCGGAAAATCCCCAATATGTCCAAAACTGCCCAGGCATCAAGAGAGGATGGGTGATCTCTTCCCAGGTGTAGTCGATGATGCACTCGTCCTCGATCGCAGGCATCGAGAAACTCTGCGCATGCGCGTCGTCATACATCAGATATTCGCTGTAAGGCGAGGAGACGCGCATGTCCTCTTTCTTGACGGGAATGATCTTGCCGTCTTTCTTGATGGTGCGGGCGCTGACGACGTGCATCTCCTGATAGCTGGAGTTGTAAGGAAGATTTACTTCGGCGAGGTCTCTCGCTCTTTCATTAAATAGTTTATAGGCGATTCGATAGCGTGCAACGATGGTTCCATCTGATTTGACAGTTACGTTTCCAATATCCAAAAGCCGTGCATAGTTGCTGTTGGGGAATTTTTCAATCGTGGGCGCGGTCGCCATCGCCGCTTTCAGTTCAGCATCTATGCCTTCGGATGAGTATGAGACTAGCTTATCTGCGCCGACAGCGCCTTTAGAGGTTTTGGGAGGACCTGCAAAAGCTGCGGGGCTAATAGTTGCAAGCGAGATAGAAGAGACAGCCATTGCCAGAAGTAGGCGGTTTTGGCGACCTGCAGGAAACATAGTTCATTTTCTCCTTCACCAAACGGCGTCAATTGACTGACGACGCAAAGCCCGAATCGTTCGCTCGTTTTGTCTATCTGAAGCTCGCAAATTCGCGCCTTCAGATTTGATCGTATTAACATTTGTACGAAATCGGAGGAGAAATATACTCCCGACTGAACTTAGTTTTGTCTTTATATTCCTTGAAATTTAGTAAGAGGACGCGGAAGGCGAGATCTTCGAGAATTGCGTCGGAAAAGACCAATCTGATGTGACGCCGACGAACATTATATCTTTCAGGTTAAGTTCACGTCTTTGGCGCCCAAACGACTTTCCCGTTTTTGTCGATGTAGCCTCTGCTTGACCCGTCACTAGTCTCTTTGATATCCACTCCTGCAAGGTCTCCAAGATAGAAGTGGACGTAACCGTACTTCGGTTCTACAATTACTTTTCCGGTAGCGTTTATGTATCCGAAATAGGAACCTTGTCTAAAGGCTGACCTGTCGCCGAAAAAACCGGATATCTCTTCAAACTTATTTGGGATCGCCATCTTGCCGTTTTTGTCGATGCAACCCCAACTGCCTTCTATTTTTATTGCCGCCAATCCTTCATGGAAGCCATTTCCTTCGTCATATTCCTGCTCGATAACCTTATTGCCCCTGGAATTGACGTAACGGGTTTTGCCGTTGAAAACGACACACGCGACTCCTTCCGAAAAAGACGAAGCGAATGAGAACTGCGGAGGCAAAACCCACTCGCCTTTCTTATTGATGAATCCCCATTTACCCTCAAATTTTGCCGCTGCCAACCCCTCTGAGAAGTCCCAGGCTTCTTCAAAACGAGGAGGGACAACGATTTCGCCTTTGCGATTCACAAACCCGACGCTTGTATCACCTTCCAGGTCGTCTCTATGCGATCCGTCTCTATGAAAAAGAGCAAGTCCTTCCCGAAACTCTCGACACCAACCTCCTCCAGGAACGGACAGAACCGCCTTTCCTTGCTTATTTATAAAACCGGGTTGACTCATTCCGCTTTCCGTCCATGCAAGACCTTCCTTAAATGCGAAAGCGCTCGTATATTTTAGGGGGAGAATAAATCTCCCCCTCATGTCGATGTAGCCGTAATGATCGCCTTTTTCGACGACTGCCAATCCCTCCGAAAACAGTCCAGCGTCGTTGAACTGGAAATGAATGACGACTTTGCCTCCGGAGTCGATGTATCCCCATTTGCCGTCTTTCTCAACCGGAAAAAGAGTCTGACGTTCAATCGCTGGAAGCGGAGCGCTGAAGAAGGCTAGCGTCATTGCTATGCCGATCCTTGAGTGTTTATAGTTTGCAAGCATAAAATTGGCTCCTAACAGTTCTGGTTAACGCTTAGACGAGTAGAAAACAGTTCCGGTTACTCGTTACTCTACATCCACGAGAGCGCTTGATCGACGTAGGCGTGAAGCGAGTCCCAAAACTTGTCGTCCGGGGGCCGATTTACATTCGTTTGTCTTGCGATGGTCTTCAAAGCCTGAAGCGCAAGTCGGGGCGCAAACTCGCGGCGGCTGACTCCGCGCCGCCATAGAAACTGTTCCACGAACCCTGTGTGTATGAAAGGATAACAATCGTAAATCCAGACCATCGCCAATCCCAGAAGCGGATCTCCGATATAGCCGAAGGGAGCAGTGTACTCGACAATCGGATTGTCCTGATATCGGGAGTCACCGGGCCAGCCGAGCGGTTCGTCGAATGATTTGTCATTGGGAGCGATTCTTATCCAGTTCGGGAAGAAGTGGACATAATCCGTCAGTACGAGCGGCGTGTCGATGTCGGCAACCGCTTTTTGTACGTTCGTGAGAGCCTCTTTAAACCAGGGGTCTTGTCGCCATCCCTGAATATCGCCATTTTCACCGGAAAGCCAGGGATCCGATGCCCATTTGTCGTCGTCCAACAGCGCTTGCGCCTCGTCGGTTAGCGTTTTTCGAGTCAGTTTTTGTCCAATCGGATCTTCAAGCAACGCTCCTGTCACTCCCTGGATTCTATCAATCGCTTCAAAAGCCCGTTCCGTCGCCAATCGAATCCGGTGAGGAGTGCCTCCTAGCGTCCAGAGGAGCAGGTTGTCTCCTTTCGTTTTTTCGCAAAGCGTCAAATAGCCGCCTTTTCCATCTTTTATCGGCGGAGCAAGAGCGGAGGAACACGTTATTCCTAATCGATTCAAGAGATTCATCAGTTCAATGCGCTCGTGAGAGAGGTCGGTTCGGAAATCCGCTTCCCCTTCAGAACCGTTGTCGAGCGCCAGTTTTACCCTATTATTGAAAGGCATCCAAGCTTCGATCTCAGCTTGCAAAGAGAGGATTCTACTTTTCGGAAATGCCCGTTCGAGTAGGGAAGTATGTTTTTCTGAGAGTGTAAACACGCTTGCAGACATGGTTCGTTTTGTTTTCCTTTGCATAAATAGAGGTTCAAGTTCTGTTCTCATCTGTTTTTTAGCTGCCATCAGCCTGCTTCGGACTGTGTTTAACGGGACGTTCAAGATTTCGGCAACCTCTTCGAGAGACCAACCTCCGAGATAGTGCAGCGAGAGCGTGATTCGATGCGATTCCGAAAGTTGAGACATCGCATCGTGAATCGCCAATTTTTCTAGATAGTTATGTTCTTCGATCGCCTCGTTCAGTTGTGAGATGGGTTCTCCCAATCGTCGCGTGCCTCGCCGCCTACGATAGTCGACGCAAGTCGAAAGCGTGACATTGCGTAGCCAAGACGGGAACTGCGTCCTGTCTCTAATCGAAGGAAGGTGCATCACGGAATAGACAAGAGTCTCTTGAGCGACATCAAATGCGTCATCGCGGTTTCCAAGCGCTTGCAGCGCGATTGAGAAAACGCTTTTTCTGTGTTTTTCAACCAACCTGTCGATTGCAGATCTATCGCCGCCGAGAGCTTGTTCTATCATTACTGAGTCAGTGTCAAATCGGATCTCTATTTTTATCTCTCTTTCTTTCGATGGACTTCGAATTATAGGCGCAACTTTGACCCAAAAGGGATCAATTCAATCGGAAATAAATTTCAACTAGCGTAGAGGCGCAGAATACACTGAAAAAATCCAATGAACAGAGCTAAAGCCTCTTGCTGAAAGCCGAATATTTCGAGACCGTGGCGCAACTTCAATTCCTTCATCAAATTTCCTCGTGTTCCGCGTATACTGCCGTTTCTCCTTGCATCAGCTTCCGCTCTGTCTCATTTTGAAGCGGTCGTCCTGTTATATTGCTGCAGTGAAGGTTAGGAATGTACAAAAATGTGCCAAAATCTTCGGAAGTCCAACAAGCTTTTCTCAAAAAAAGGAGTATCAAAAGATGTCGTTTGCACCCTCTCAAATATTGCGATCATCCGATGACCAAAGCAAAATAGTCAAACAGGTCACCGTTTCAGCCGAACCGGAGCGTTACAAGGGCTGGCCCGCGAACTACGGCATGTGGGCGTGGGGAAAAGAGTTGTTGGTGATGTTTGAGGACTGCAAAATGGATATTTCAGACCTCAATGGGCACACTTACGACCGCACTGTTCCATTCTACATGGAACAGGCTAGGTCGTTGGACGGCGGCGAGACTTGGACCCGTGAGCGCAACCCTATTCTCAAACCGGGCGGTTGGGGGCGACCCTGGAACGGATTGAACGGACCGGCAGTGCGGGAATTGACGGAACGGATCAACTTTCAGCAGCCGGATTTCGCGCTGCTTTTTCGCTCAGCGCACCATGAGTATGGACCTCACTACTATTATTTCACGCGAGACAGAGGTCATTCATGGGAAGGTCCGTTTTCATTGCCGAACTGGGGATATGCGACTGTCAACGCCCGCACGGACTACATTGTCCTCGGTGAAAATGAGTGCGTCGCCTTCCTGAGCGGCAAACAAGAGGAGGTGACTGAGGATGGTGCGGAGGTCTTTATGGTACGCACTCAAAACGGCGGAATGAGTTGGGAGAAAGTCGCGAGGGCGAATCGCCCGACACCGCGACTTGAAAACGGAAAAGTGAATTTTACGATCATGCCGTCGTCTCTTCTTCTCAATTCCGGCAAAATGATCTGTTTCGCACGCTGTACCAACACTCTCGAAAAAAGGTTTTGGATTGAGGTATGGAGTTCCGAAGATGCGGGCGAGACTTGGGATTATCTTTCCGAGATCGACACTTCCAACTCCTCAACTCCGCCCTCCGCGACTCTCCTTCGGGACGGCAGGATCGTCGTGACGTATGGATTCCGAGTTCCTCCCTATGGCATTCGCGCCCGCATCAGCTCGGATGACGGGGCGAAATGGAGCAATGAGATCGTTTTGCGAGCGGATGGAGGCAACTTCGACATCGGTTACACGCGAAACGCGCTATTGCCGAACAGCAGTATCGTGACTGCCTACTATTACAATTTTGACAGAACCAAGGAGCGGAGCATCGAAGCGACAATCTGGACTCCTTAAACTCGAGAAATGAGAGGAGCAGTGAACCGCGAAAAAGGGGAGAAGGGATCCGCGAAATACGATTTAATCTCGG
Organism: Chthonomonadaceae bacterium; assembly: GCA_043757795.1. Taxonomy (GTDB): domain Bacteria; phylum Armatimonadota; class Chthonomonadetes; order Chthonomonadales; family Chthonomonadaceae; genus JAYVOT01. The sequence goes on from JAYVOT010000544.1 coordinate 5,224, forward strand.
AATCAATTCGGAATACATGAAGCAATTCATTAAAAACTGACCTGTAATGCTGTTGCATCTCTTCTGTATTTGCAATCTTTTCGCGTATTTCGCGGTTATAATTGAAACGAGCGGGGATTTGGTTCGTCTACATTGTCAACGGAGTGATCGCAACTCCGATGATTTATTTTTTTATTCTAGAAAGAGGAAACTCGAAAGGTGTTCGCCATGATACAAAACCGATTTCGCTCTGTTTTCGTCGCAATGGGTCTGACAACTCTCTCGCTCATTGTTCTCGCAGGTTGCACGTCGCAGGCTACGCCCAATGCGCCCGCAGGCGGCCCCTCAGCCGGAGGACCGCCAATGGGAGGCCCTCCCGGCGTACCCGGTGGCAAGATGGTTTCCGGCGGCACAGGTCCGGAAATATTCAAATCCCAATGCGCCAACTGCCACACCATCAACGGGGAAGGCGGCAAAAAGGGTCCGGAATTGAGTAAGGCCGGCGCTGAGGCGGAACATACGGTCGCCTGGTTCACGAGCTTCATCAAGAATCCGAAGTCCAAAGACGCGAACTCCCGAATGCCCGGCTTTGAGGGTAGAATCGACGATAAAGACCTTCAGACGGTCAGCAAATACCTCACGACGCTGAAATAAACTATTTTCCGCCGAGTTGCGCCAATAGCCGAAAGTCCCCGATTTGAGCGCTTTGTTCATGATCGGGGGATACTTCGTTTTTGAGATAGGAACAGTTTTAGATGCGCTCGCCCTCAGGGCTAGCGCATCTAAATTTTTTGACCTTTGCATCTCATCAGCCAATAAAATTGATAGACATAC
>JAYVOT010000545.1:0-1657 GCA_043757795.1 Chthonomonadaceae bacterium
CTCTCCCTGAAACCCTCCGTCCTGCCACGTCTCAATGAAAGATAAATTACAGAAGGATGAGTAGTTATTATCAATCAAGTTTAAGAAGTTTCTTCAAAATTGAGGTTTCTGAGGGTATTCGACTTGCTATCGCCTTTCGCCAATGGGCGAAAGCCTTCGCGGCGGGTAGAATATAAGCGTGAATAGCGGTTACAAGGCTATGAGCGTTTTTTTGGTGCAAATCAATTCGTGCGAGCAAGCGTTCCGGAGGAGATCCAGTTTATAATGAAACAAATCGACCGAAACATGGTTCGCGAAATGCTTGTTCCTTTTTTGATCGGTCAGGGAGCCATTGTGTTGATGCTCATCGGCTCTGTGCTCTACAACAACGCCACAATTTTTTTAGAGAATCAAGTTCCGATTCATTTTATTGTTCGGATCGTCCTCTTTTTTATTCCATTCCTGATACACATGACGATGCCTGTGGCGATGGCGGTTGCCGCATCGTTGGCTGTCAGCCGCCTGGGAAGGGATTCTGAAATTACAGTCATGAGAGCCGCAGGAGTGAGTCTCGTTCGCATCTTCATGCCGGTATTCGTCGTCGGCGCGATGGCAAGCGTTGGGGATTTCATGTTCGGCGAGTTCGTAGTGCCGATGGCGCGTACAAAAATGGATTCGGTGATCGGCGAACTTCCAAACCACCTGCCCCGCCTTCAACCTCAGGCCGGTCAGTGGTTGATCGCTCCGGACAACGCCTATGCGATCTACGTCTCTTCCATGATCCCGAAACCCGGTTATATCGAACTCAATCGTGTCGTCATCACTTCCGCTCCCAAAGCGCTCTACAACGGCGAGAGCGCCCCCATCTACTACAGCGCTGTTAAGGGCAAGTATCAGAACGGCAACTGGACTCTGTACGATGCCATCCTTTTCACGCCTTCGGCGGACGGACGAGATGTAAAAGCAAGTTCTCCCCGAATTACGACGCTTCGGATCGTTGTGGATCCTAAGTCGTTTCAAGCTGGCTTTCAAATGCAACTCCCAATGTATACGATGGCTGGAAATTTGAATAAAACTTTCCGCCAGATGAATCAGGAGTTGCTCCGCAAGAGAATCGATCATGTAAAAGACGTCGTATTAGAGATGGAGGCGAACTTCAAACTGTCGATCCCTTTTTCGTGCATGGTAATGGCTCTCTGTTGCCCTCCGCTCGCGCTGAAGCTCTCGAAAGGAGGCGGGTACATGGGAGTGTTGCTATCCATTTGTCTCGTGTTCGTCTATTGGAACACGATGTTATTGGCGAAAATCCTCGGGACGCCTCCCACTTCCGGCGGCGTTCCTTTGCTATCGCCAATATTCGCCGCCTGGTCTCAAAACGTGATATTCGTGCTGATCGGGATCTGGGCTTTGCGGAAGAGCGAATGAAATCGTGAACGGCGCGAACTTCGACTTTCCAGTCTTGCCAATTTAGCCTTGCGATGTAAGTTTGCAAAATGCGCCATTCTTACTTAAGAACTCATGTTACGCAAACGACAGAGCGTCATGACGAGAGTCCCATGACTAAAGTCACGGTCTGGGTTGCGTTCCGCCGTGTGTGCTTCGCACACGATACTCAAGGTGCGGAGTATGCTCAACGAGAGACGCCCCTGCAAACTGGCACAGGAATGGCAGTCCTACG
>JAYVOT010000546.1:0-6027 GCA_043757795.1 Chthonomonadaceae bacterium
CACTGACAACTGCTTACGGAAGATGTTTTTCAAACAAAACAGAATAGCGCATCATGATTAAAGCAAATGCGTTATAAACTCAAAAAATTTGAAGCCTCTGATACTCAGGGCTTCAAATTTTTTGTAAAGTCAATTCTCAGTAACTACTTCTTGCCTCTAAGCTCTTTGATGGCAGCTTCTACGGCGTTCAATTCTTCAGGCGTCATTTTGGTATCTTGATCTTTGAGGAAGAGCGTGAGCAGAACGCCTCTGTCTCCTTCAAAGAATGTGAGAGCCGCCTGCTGAATGGCGCTCACCGCGACATGGTAAGGTCGGTGAGTCGGATAGTAATAAAATTTGCCGTCTTCTTCGCTATGTTGTAGTTGGTTCTTTCCTTCCAAAATCCGAAGGTAGGTTCGAATTGCGGAGTTAGAGAGATTGACGGGCATATCTTCCATCACTTCGTTGACGGTCGCCTTGCCTTTTTGGTAGATAATTCGGATGATCTGCTGTTCACGGGTGCTGAGCACTTTGATAGTCATGGCTTCTTCTTTCGCTTTACCGGCATATTTCTATACCGGTAGGATTTTTGACCCCTTGATGTGTGACCGGGATCAGATTGAAAAGGTTGGTTAACCTTTATTATAATATCACACTCTTCACGATTCGGCAAGTGTTTTTCAGAAAAAAATGTTTTAGTCCTAACTATTGCTTTCTCTTGAGGAAACTTTCGCTAAATATTGTGCATAATGGCAATATTTTGACATTTTCACGAAAAAACATGTGTGGCTTTGAGAGCCGAAATCTAACGCGCAATAATGTATTGAACTTAGCTAAGGCAACTCCCAAAAAAAGCTCTTTGATTGCGTTACTTTTTTTATGAAAATCCCGATCCCTTTTAAACAATAATCCCAGGAATAAATTCCCGGAGTCGGTGGCGTTCCGCCGTCAGCGCTTCGCACAGGAGAGAAGAGTGCGGACCTTGTGCGAAGCGCAAACAGCGCGTAGCGCTTCAGAGACCGGGGGTTTATTCCTGAGAATTCGATTTTTTTCCCAAACGCTTCTCATACAACCCGGGTTCAAAAGCGCCGGATTACGCGAATTACGCCAATAAATTCAATTCACTTATTTTTGAGAGTCGCCTGAGGCGCGTTGAAGACAGTGGTCGAAGTAGTAAGTCAAGGAGATGAGTTCAGTTTCTTGCGTTCAGTCAACCGCCTCGTCGGGGAACTCGGGAGTTTCTCGCATCTCTTGAAAGGCGCTTTCCACTTCAACGACGGAGGTGGCGGATTGAATGCGCCCGCGGAGTTTGGAAGCGCCCGGCAGACCGCTGAGGTAAAGAGGGAGTTGCCCTCGGAGGTTGCGAACCGCCCTGTCCTCCCCAAGCATGGAGGCGAGATCGGAAACATGATCGAGAGCTGTCTGCACCTTCTCTTCGAAAGAGGGAGCAAGAAGAATCTCACCCGTGCGTAAGTAGTGCGACGTATCGCGCAGAATCCAGGGGTTGCCGATCGCGGCGCGTCCGATCATCACCCCGTCGCAACCTGTCTCATCGAGCATTCGTACTGCGTCCTGCGGAGTTTTGACATCCCCATTTCCTACGACCGGTTTCGTGACCATCTGTTTGATTTCGCGAATCAGATTCCAATCCGCATCGCCGGAATGCCCCTGCACGGCAAATCTAGCGTGCAATGCGAACCCCTGCACGCCGACCGCTTCCAGCTTCTGCGCCAGACCGCCTGTCGCAAGATGCCCGAAGCTCCAACCCGCTCTCATCTTCACGGTGACAGGAACTGAAACCGCTCGCACAACCGCCTCTACAACTCGACAAGCGGTCGGTTCGTCGCGCATCATCGCGGCGCCCGCCCCTGTTTTGCAGACTTTCGGAACCCAACAGCCCATGTTGATGTCGATGATGTCCGCGCCTTCGCCAACCGCAACGCGAGCAGCCTCCGCCATGATCTCAGGATCCGATCCGAAAAGTTGAACAGCGACCGGATGCTGATCCTCAGTGATGTCGAACATCGTCATAGTGCGAGCGCTTTTGTATCTGATCGCCATCGTGCTGATGAGTTCGGTCACAAGCAACCCGGGTGCGCCGATTTTTTTGCAAAGCCTTCGAAATGAGCCGTTTGTGACGTCCGCCATAGGGGCTAGCACGATAGGCGGCTCAATCACGATCTTTCCGATGCGATAGCTTTGACAACGCCCGATAGCAGTTCCAACCTCCGAGGGAACTTCCTCTACAGGTCGATTTTCAAGCGAGGCGCAGGTCATCCTATCACCGGAATCCAGACTTGCATCGGTCCGGGGTCTCGATTCGCCCAGGCGAAGTAGGGGATCGCAGTGAGAAAGGCGGGGTAGTAGGAGGACTCTTTTGCGGCTCTAAACGGCGCATAAAGCGCGTCTTCCCAGTGCAAGCTATCGAGCGCTGCCGCCTCTCCCTGCAAAACCATAACTCCGCCAAGAAGCTCCGGTCTCCATTTGGCTTCCAGTGAGATTCCTGCGGGCAGGCAGATGTCCCACACGTCGGCGTCGGGGTTGTCTTCCTGCTCAATGCAGTAGAGGATCGGTCCGCGACGGAGCGCGGCTCTGCCCCGGTTATTCAGAACGTGCGGATGGCTCTCATCCATCTCTATCTCCATCGGAAGCGTGAGCGTGACGACAGCGCCCTCCTCAATTGGAACGGCGACGTATCCTTTTTCCGACACGATCACGTTATTGGCGCTGATGCTCCCGGAGTTTTTGATCGTTAATTTTGTTTTCTTAGGATTCGCCCACCAGGGAATTCGCAATTTGAGCGAGCCGACTTTTCCATGACATTCCAAAATATTGAAGACGATTTTTCCGTCCCAGGGAAAGTCGCTTGTCTGCTTCAGCTTAACGGAACCTTCCGGCAAGACGATCTCCGCTTCATTGGATCCGTAGAGATGCACGTAGAGATTCGATGCGTCGTCCGTGCTGTAGAAAAGCCCGGGCAACGAGGCGAGAGTTCTCGCGACGTTCGGAGGGCAACAGGCGCACCCAAACCATTCCGAGCGACGATGGTTCCCTCGATCAGCCAGCGGATTCTCGTAGAAATACTCTTTCCCGTCTAGCGAAAACCCGGGCGCGACTGCGTTGTAAAGGGTGGTTTCCATGAGATCGGCGTACTTTGATTCGCCTGTGACGCTCAGCATTCTCCAGTTCCACATCACGCTCGCGATAGCGGCGCAGGTCTCCGTATAGGCTCGATCATTCGGCAACTCATAGTCTTTGCCGAATGCTTCGCCTTCGTACCTCGCCCCGGCGCCGCCTGTGATATACATGCGTTTTTGCGTGAAATTGTCCCAGAGTTGTTCAAGCGTGTATCGATAACCCGCGTCTCCGGTTTCAGCGAGGATGTCCGTAGCGCCGGTCGTGTAGTAGAGTTGGCGAACTGCGTGCCCCACGACCTCCGTCGTTTCCAGAAACGGCGCATGATCCTGATGATATTCGTCTCCGCCGAGCAGTCCCGGTTTGTGTCCTCTTGCATTCATCATGCAGACGGCAAGTTCCAGGAATCGAATGAGTCCCGTCTCCCGATAGAGTTCGACAAGCGCCATTTCTGCGACCTGATGCCCGCAGGCTCCAACTTCTTTCTCGGGGCCGAATTTGTGATGCAGGCGCTCTGCAAGACGACAGGCGATGTCCAGGAAGTTCTTCCTTCCTGTGGCGCGATGATGCGCGATCGCCGCCTGAATGAGGTGTCCGGCGCAGTACATCTCGTGCATGTCTTTCAGGTTTGAGAAGCGGTCTTTCTCTCGCTCGAACATGAAGTACGTGTTGACGTAGCCGTCAGTTTGTTGCGCGTCCCAAATCTCCTGAATGATCTCATCAAGCTTCTCTTCCAATTTTTTGTCGGGGTGCGTGATGAGAGAATAGGCGGCGGCTTCCGCCCATTTGTACACGTCCGAGTCGTTGAAGAAGATGCCGACAAACTCCGCTTTTATCTTTCCGGAGGCTCTGCGGAAATTGTTGATGCGGTCCGTTTTTTCGAGGTGTTCCAATTGCGAGGGAATCGTGACCTCCCGATTAACCCTAATCTTAGGTTCCCAGAACTTATCCGAGAGGACGACTTTGTCCAGAGAAATCGGGCGTAGAAGGGCTGAAGGACTTTTCGAAAGATCGACGACCGGACGGTAGCCGTCGTGCGGGATATGAGACATTAACGTATCTCCTCGCTGTTGAGAATGATGTTGATAAAAAATTCGTGAACCTGACTATCGGAAGTCAGTTCAGGATGAAAGGCGGTTGCCAGCATATTTTTCTGGCGGACAGCGACGATCTTATCGTCGAACTTGCCCAGAATCTCAACCTCCTCGCCAATGTCCGTGACGTAGGGCGCTCGGATGAAAACGCCTCGGACAGAAGAATTGGGGTTCGGCGCAACCTTTACTTCAGGCAAAAGCGGTTCCAGCGGAGTGATGGCAAGATTGACGTCCGACTCGAAGCTATTGACCTGACTGCCGAAAGCGTTTCGCTCTACTGCGATGTCCATGAGAGCGAGAGTGGGCTGTTCGGGGCGATCCTGAACCTTTTTAGCGAGCAAAATCATGCCTGCGCAGGTTCCGTAGATCGGCATTCCGGCGCGAACGCGCTTGCGAATCGCTTCGTCCAACCCGATGCGCATCAGCAGTTTGATAATAGTCGTGCTTTCGCCGCCGGGCAAAACGAGTGCGTCAACCTGCTCAAGATCGGCGTCGGTTCGCACAAGCGCCGTGCTTACCTGAAGGCGCTCTGCCAACATCTTGCTGTGCGCAAGATAGCCGCCTTGCATTGCCAAAACGCCGACGTTGATATTTTTGATTGTCCGGTCGCTCATGCTGAATAGTATACCACTGCGAAGGGGATAGGAGAGAAAACTAGAACCTATGAACTCGGTTTGTTTTAATGAATTCTTTGAGCGTGCAAATCACTTTCAAGGATTAGAGATGCCGGAATGCGTTCGGACAATTCAGAGTCGTACGATGAAATACGTATCAGTTGGCGACATGTCATAAAGATGCTCGCCGTCGTGCTGCTGAAATGCTTACGCCAACTCTTTTACAATTGTCCGAACCATGATACCCATGATTATATGATTTTCATGATGAATGCCTCCGCCAACGCTTCTACAACGATGGAAATCATGGTAATCCCTTAATCATGGGTATCATGGTTCAAACAGTTCGATGTTTCCGCCGCCGACTCTCTCAATATTTTGGAAAAACACGCTGGGGAGAAAGGGAAAGTTGCCCGTAAAGACATTTACGGGCAACTCGAAAGGATTCGCACGGTTCGCAGGCTGTCATGCGCACGACTGTGAGGAGAATAGGAGGTTTACGGCCTCTTTGGAGAGGCTTTTTTCAATTTTATGGGCGAAGAGGTTAGCGGAGGCAAAGTAGATTGTCGCAATTCGTATGAGGTCGAATTCGAATCTCCCTCGCCGCCGAACCTCCCTGCAGGCATCCCGGAGGATGACAATGGAGATTTGAAAGCGTGAAATGCGCTTTTTAGACGTTTGAAGTCGCCGTTTTCAAAGCGATAGGCAGTCATCCAGACTCCCTGTTTTCCGCTCTCATTCACTCCCGGCTCCGCCACAGCCACCATCCCGTTGCCCAGAGAGGTGAAGGAGAAGGACGCGGCCGAAATAGGTTGCGCTCCGGGCGAGGGTATGCCGATCGGCGAGAAGCCTCCTACGACTAGAGGGTCTTGTAAATTCACTGGTTGCGTTCCAATCATGGCAGGTAATCCTCCGGCTCCGCCGCTTCCGGCATTCGGCAAAGCCGTCGCTGGCAAACCTGAATCGGGAGAGTTCCGCCCTCCATCGTCCCCAAAGATTGAAATCCCTGGTTGACCAGAACCAGAACCTCTCATGCCGAATAGAGAGCTATCAGATTTCCTATAGGTGGTTTCGATCCCCAGCGTCAAAATACTCCCGCCATTTGCGACTGTCGTAAGGACATGCACGGGGAAAGTATTCCACTCTTCGCTCCAGGGAGCCATGAATGATCGCTCTATCAGGCTGTTCACATGCGGCCAATTTCG
>JAYVOT010000547.1:0-1657 GCA_043757795.1 Chthonomonadaceae bacterium
TGTCAACCTCACGGACGGTTTGACGCATCAACTCGCGCTTTATGGTTTGGATTGGGACGCGAATAATCGGAACGTTCTTTATGAGGCTTTGGACTCATCCAACGACGCCGTACTCGACTCTCGAACGATGACTGCCTTCGAAGGCGGGCAGTATTTCGTGTGGAACGTGAAGGGGCACGTAAAGTTTCGTTTGACGAACGTCGGCTCTACGAACGCCGTTCTAAGCGGGATTTTTCTGGGCGGCGGAGGCGCTCTTCCCGCTCCCTCTCCCCCGACAGGTCTGTCTGCGGTTGCGGGGGACGGAAACGCTTCATTGAGTTGGCAACCGTCAACAGGCACGAGTTCGTATAATTTGAAACGAGGTTTGACGCCCGGCGGACCTTATGCCGCCGTCAAAATCGGAGTGAGCGCAACAAGCGTGGACGATGCCGGTTTGACGAACGGAACGACTTACTACTATGTCGTGACGACAGTGAACTCGAATGGGGAGAGCGGAAAATCGAACGAGGTTTCCGTCACTCCGCAATTGAGAGCGAATTCCGCGAGCTTCGTCAAACTCGATGCAACGACACAAGGAAGTTGGAAAGGCGTCTACGGATCGGACGGTTTTGCAATTCAGGCGGACGGCATGGCGTTGCCTGCCTATGCGCAACTCTCCTTCACTGGTGAAAGTTCTTTCACTTGGGTCGACTCCACAACCGATGCGCCCGCCTTAATGAAGGCGAATGCGCCGGATCGCATCGCTGCCTGTTGGTTTGCAAATCAGAGCTTCACGGCGGATGTCAATCTGACAGATGGAAATGCGCATCAGGTCGCGCTCTACTGTCTGGATTGGGATTTCAATGATCGAAACATGACGATAGACGTTCTCGACTCATCCACAGGAGAGGTTCTCGACACAAAAAGAGTCACAGGGTTTGAAGGAGGACAATATCTCGTGTGGAACGTAAAAGGCCATGTGAAATTTCGCTTCACAAGCCTCCTTTCGTCGAACGTCGTGCTGAGCGGGGTGTTCTTCCGGTAAGGCAATTTCAGGGCGGTTTGAGCGGTCGGTAGGCGGCGAGTCTCCGCCAGCCGGTACAAGGTGAAATTAGAGTATAATTGATTTGAGAGAAACGAACGGAGCAGGGAGACGCCGCCTTGACGCGAAAAATAGCGCGAGCCGTCAAAGACGACTTTGACGGACCCTGGAAGGTATATTTTAGAGACAATTTGAAATATTTTCTTGAGTTCGCAGATGAAGAAGCCTATAACGAAATTGACTGGTTGCGCGATCCGGAGTTTCTGGACAAAGAGTTGCGAAGAATCTCAAGGGGACTCAAAAAGAACCTTGTCATAGTGGATTGCCTCGTCAAAGTCTGGTTAACGAGCGGAGTCGAGCATTGGATTCTCGTTCATATCGAGCTTCAAGCTCAAAAGGAAGAGGCTTTCCCGGAACGAATGTTCATCTACAACGCCCGATCTTATGACTTGTACCGCGTTTCAATTGCGAGCTATGCTGTTCTTGCGGACGATAATCCGAATTGGAAGCCGCAGTCCTTTCACTACGGCTTTGGGAAAAGCAAGACTTCCATTGAGTTTGGCGTGCTGAAGCTGATGGATTATATTGGGCGGGAAAAGGAGCTTGAGAAAAGCGACAATCCTTTTGCGCTCGCAA
>JAYVOT010000548.1:0-1655 GCA_043757795.1 Chthonomonadaceae bacterium
TTTTGTCGAATACGCGGCTTCATTTCTACACTGCGAAAACAGAGCCAGCCGTTGTTGTCTGAGATCGTCAATGTTTTCAGCCAACGAAACTACATCCCACAAATGGGTTGCTGAGCAGTAACCTGAAATTTATTATACCACGTCAGAAGCGTGGTCAATCTTTTCGCATGTTGTTACATTCAGGGCAATCGCATTTCAACTTCTTGAGGTTGCAACGAGTGAACTTGCATAAGATGGCTGTAATCCTGCCAAGAACCGTCGCATTCTCAAGCTTTTCTTGTTGTCCGTGTCTTGGCGCAACACATTCAACGCCAATTTACGCATCAATGCCAAGTTTTCAGGAACATGATCCTTCCTGTGTTCTGCATCAATCTTCGTCAAAAACGACATCCGGAACCCAATGAAGCTTGTTCTCAATACCCCAATGACCCCGAACCAACGATAAATGTTTCTTCGCTCCTCCACGCTTTGGGATCCAACAGGGAAAACATGCGCGTGTAGGTGTCATGACTTGGAATGCCCTCCGCAAAAGGCAAATAGGTGCGTAACCACTCCAATCGCAACTTACTGAAAACGACGATCTTGTCCCAGGTGTCGGCATTGCATAGCGCCGCGAGGAAGGCGCTGAGGAGTATTTCGCCTAACGGGTATTTCTTGGCATTGCCGGTGCGAAAGTCTGGGACTGTTCCGAAAATAGAGGTCAAGCGTATCACATCCATGTGCGTGGTCTCCTTGGTTATATTTCCCCATCGAAATCGATTGGAATTACCTCCAATGTACCCTAAAAATAAATTCTAGAATCTCTAATGCGATTGCCCTGCATTCGCTGGTTTGATTCCGATCTCGCGCTGTCAAGCGTGGTATAATTCACGTGATGAACGGACAAAAGCGCGAAACAAAAGTTTTGAAAATGGATGTAGAGGAAATCGACTTTGCAAGTCTCGAAGAAGCGGCTCAACTGATTCGCGCAGGAGGTCTCGTCGCGTTTCCGACTGAGACCGTCTACGGATTGGGCGCAAACGCGCTCTCGCCGGAGGCTGTCGCGCGCATTTTTGAGGCGAAGGGGCGACCCTCCAACAACCCTTTGATCGTCCACATCCACTCAATTGAAGCGGCATGGCGACTCGTCCGAGAATGGACGCCCCTCGCTCAAAGGCTTGCAGAGGCTTTCTGGCCAGGACCGCTCACGCTTGTTCTTCTTAAGTCCGATGTAGCGCCTGATATCGTTACGGGGGGCGGCTCCACTATTGCGCTGAGAGTTCCCGCCCATCCGGTCGCGTTGCAACTGCTCCTCAAGACAGGTCTGCCTATCGCTGCGCCAAGTGCAAACCGTTCGCTATCAATTTCGCCCACATGCGCCGAACACGTTTTGAAAAGTCTTGGAGGACGCATCGATTTGATTCTAGACGGCGGGAACTGCCCTGGAGGCATCGAATCTACTGTTCTGAATTTGACTGTCGATCCCCCGCAAATCCTTCGTCCCGGACTCATTTCAGCGTTGGAAATCGAAGCGGTCATCGGCTCTATTGCACCGGCGCACCCAAAAGAATCGGAAAATGCTTCCCGCGAAACTGTCGCGCTCATCTCTCCCGGCATGTCGGCGAAACACTACGCTCCGGACACGCCATTCATTTTGAGCGACGAAAAAATGGCGT
>JAYVOT010000549.1:0-1650 GCA_043757795.1 Chthonomonadaceae bacterium
GCTTGGGGCGAAATTCTTACTAAGCGACAACCCTGCCGAAATCTGCGTCGCGCTTGAAATCGGACCGAAAACGCCAGAATCAGACTTTGAAATCGATGCAAATCCTTCGATATGGGTTCAAGACGGCTATGCTCCGATGGAGGCTGTAGACGGGGAGATTCTAGAGAGAGTTTGCGCTGAAATCGGCATGACCCCTCATTGGCAGTTTCTTTCGCGCGGCGGCAGCGACGCCTCCTGCGCGGCGGCGATCGGACTTACGGCGCGTCCGGTCACGCTTGGGCTACCCGTGGAAAACTCGCACGGTTTCGAGATCATGCATCGGGACGCGCCAAAAAAGCTTCTAAGGCTGTTGCTGGCATATCTCGCTTCATTTGCCAAATCGAATTGAATTTGCAACTATCCACGCATTGTTCGAACTCTCCTTCTAAATTGGAAGAACCTGTTTCATGACCTCTCATAGAATTGAGCGCTTCGATTCTCGCTCCGACAACATGGAGAGGGAAAGGGGGAAGTAGAGGCGCCGAAAGAAGCGTCTTGATTTCCCTATCAAAAAGTGATATACTTGCGTCATAGTCCAACTTGTTTTATGCATCGAATGAGTAGCAATGGTTCGATGCATTGGACTCGAAAAGGCAAATATTCTTCAACGCACGGATGCGCGACAGGTCAATACGCATCTGGGAGATACGAATCGAATGGGTAGCCCCACCAATCCATACTTGGAACGTGGTATCGCGTTCAAGATAGAAGCTCGTTATGAAGAGGCGCAAGCCGAGTTGACTCAACTCTTGGCTGAAGACGCGAACTCACCGGAGGGACACCATCAGATGGGGCTTGTTCTCGGCTTCATCGGCGAGTTCGATCAGTCCATTGAAGAGTTGGAACACGCCGTCATTCTGGCTCCGGGCAGAATAGATATGAGAATTGACCTCGCCATGACATTTGCGATGCTTGGAATGTATGAGGAGGCGGAGAGAGAGTTCACTGAAGTGTTGCAGCGAGACCCTGAAAACAAAAGGGCGCTCGAAAACCTCAAATTCATTAAAGAACCGGTGTGACCGATCCATCTCCCAACCCATCCGATTTTACGGTTGCGTCTCCGGACTTTCCATTGCAACTGGACGAGGCGGCTATTTCGCCGCCTGTGTGGGTTTCAAATGTTCCCACATCCTTTACGTTTCCCAAATGGTTTCCCCTGCTCTTCTTCTTCGCGTTGGGTTGCGTTTTCTATTGGAAATCTCTTTTCGCTGGCGACGTTTTCCTTCCTGCCGGTCTGTTAGGGCACATATCTCCCTGGAAACAGACAACGCTCTATCCGAACCTGCCTCCCTGGAACCCTCTGCGTTGGGACGGAATCGGTCAGTTTTACCCCTGGAGAAAGTTTGCAAGCGAAACGATTCGATCCGGCAGACTCCCGCTTTGGAACCCCTATCAGTTCGGCGGAACTCCTTTTGTCGCAAATAGCCAATCCGCTGTCTTCTATCCCGGAACTCTTCTTTTCATTCTCATCTCAAACACCGCGCGCGCTTTCGTCTGGAATGCGCTTCTGCATACGACGCTTTGCGGTTGGTTTACCTATCTTTTTCTGAGAAAATTCATAGCGCCTTCGCGAGCGGTCATCGGGGACTCAGCGAATGCATCAGGCGACGA
>JAYVOT010000550.1:0-5996 GCA_043757795.1 Chthonomonadaceae bacterium
ATTTTGATCACTTGCGTCGTTTCATTCAGCCTGCTCGGTCAGCGCGTTTCCTTCGTTCAAGGGCGTATGTTCGTCCATAATTCCGCAGGTGCAAAGAGATAGATATGTCGTACTTTCACAGTGGCAATAATGATCTCCGTGAATGGAAGTCCTATTCCATTTTTAGACCTCGCTCTCTTTCTCCATTCGCCTAGACTTCATGCCCCGCGCTCGTGCTTGACGAGGTTCCAAGATTCATTAAGCCCAAAAGAGGTTGCGTTCGTTTGTTTGACGATCACTCAAAAGGAGGCGGAAAGAAGATTTCGAACATCAAAAAAGAAAAAAGGACTTTAGAAAAGTAATTCTCCAAAGCCCTGAAAACTGCGCCAATATGATCATACGTTCTTTGAACTGATAAAAGTTCGGTTCACAAACGCTTTCACGCTTGGAACCTATCTCCATCAAGTTAATTCCGAAAAAGCCTCAGAACGGATTCGAACCGGTGACCTACTGTTTACAAAACAGTTGCGCTACCACTGCGCCACTGAGGCAAATGAACAGATATATCAATACTATTCCACATATTTTATCACTTGCGGAAGTCTTTGTCAAGGTTGGGTCGATATTAATTTTGTTTTGCGCAAATCATTTCGCTTGACAACGAAATGAAAACGAGGTATCATTTCGATAGTTCGCGAAATATTGGAGAAAACTGGATGAACGAAACGAATTTCGATCTGCCGTTGATGTTCAGGGCGTTGGGCGACCCTACCCGCCTTCGCATTTTCGATTTTTTACGCTCTTGCTGTTGCCCTGTGGCAGTAGAGGAAACCGGCGAGGTTCGTCGGGCGCTCGGCCCGACAGTGGGAGAAGTATGCTGTCGAATCACTGGCGCGGATAAGATCAACTCTACTATCTCGCATCATTTAAAAGAGTTGAGGCTTGCCGGGTTAATCGAAATAGAGCGACGCGGCAAAAACATGATTTGCCGCATCAATCCTGACGCGATTAAAGCCCTCGAAGAGTTTTTTACGGAACGGAAGTCTGGAAATGAAGCGACGCAATGTTGTTGATGCCAAAAGAGTGCAGACAACCGCAAAATTAAATTAAATTCAAGGAGAACGGATATGAGCGAAATTCAGTTGACGGATCGCACGGATGTGCGAGAGCTTGTGATGCGAAAATACGGCGAGGCGGCTTTGACCGTTTTGAATGGCGAAGGCGCGGCTTGTTGCGGAGGGAACGCCGGCGGCGGCTCATGTTGCGGCGGCGATGTTATTACAGGAGGCTTATACGATCAAACCGAAGCCGAATCGATCCCGGAAGAAGCGTTGCTTGCTTCGCTAGGGTGCGGAAACCCGACGGCGCTCGCTCAACTCAACCCCGGCGAGACCGTTTTAGACCTTGGAAGCGGCGGCGGCATTGACGTGTTGCTCTCTGCGAAACGGGTGGGCGAGAAGGGATTCGCCTTCGGATTGGACATGACGGACGAGATGCTCGCCCTGGCGGAGCGGAACAAAGCTAAATCCGGAGTCGCTAATGTCGCATTTCTCAAGGGACACATCGAGTCTATACCGCTTCCGAGCGCTTCTGTGGACGTCGTCATTTCAAACTGCGTCATCAATCTCAGTGCGGATAAAGACGCTGTGCTAAGAGAAGCGTTTCGCGTTTTAAAACCCGGCGGTCGCTTCGCCGTTTCGGATGTAGTGATTGAGGGCGAAATCCCGGATGCAGTAAGAAAAGACATGGAAGCCTACGTCGGTTGCGTCGCAGGCGCATTGGAAAAGAACGACTACCTCGCACGGCTGGAAAAAGCGGGATTTTCCGAGGGAAGCGTTCACCCGACTCGCAGGTATCTCTTCGCCGATTTAGAAGCGACAACCGTCACCTCTGAAGCGGTCGCGAACTTGCCGGCTTCCGAGAAAGCGGCTCTGGACGGTCGTATCATGGGGGCTTTCATTCGAGCGGTCAAGCCCGTTGCAATCACCGATTGTTGCGGGTCGGAATGTTGCGGAAATGCAAACTGAGCGCTGGAAAGAAAAATCGAAATGAAACGAGTTTTATTCGTCTGCGTTCATAACGCGGGCCGCTCGCAGATGGCGGAGGCTTTTGTCAATCATCTGGCTGGGGAGAGAGGTTTAGAGATAAAAGGCGAATCGGCGGGAACGATCGTCGGCGAGCGAATCAATCCGCTCGCCCTTCAGGTCATGAAAGAAATCGGCGTTTCGATGGAAGGTCAGACGCCCAAACAACTTACCTCTGAAATGGGCGCGGGAGCCTGGAAATCGATCACGATGGGTTGCGGCGTCGATGCGGAGGCTTGCCCTGCGCGCGTGATGATAACGGAAGATTGGGGGCTTGACGACCCTGCCGGCAAGCCCATTGAGAAGGTAAGAGAGATTCGGGATCAGATTCACGCAAGAGTGAAAGCCCTGTTAAGCGAGATCGAAACGGAAAGAGAGTTATGATAAAACGTTGCCTTGCAGAGTTCATAGGAACTTTCGGGATCGTGTTCGCCCCGGTAGCGCTCTCCGGAACAGGGCGACTCGCCGGAAGCGACAACGGACTGATGGCTGCTTCATGGGTCTCCGGTTTGGCGGTGACTGCGATGATTTACGCGCTTGGCCATATCTCAGGGGCGCATTTCAACCCTGCCGTAACGCTTGGTTTCGCTTCCGTTAAGCGCTTTCCCTGGAAGGGGGTCGCGCCTTATTGCCTCTCGCAATTTGCCGGCGGAATCTTCGCCGCATGGGTCTGCGCTCAGCTTTTAGGGGCGGGGAGAGGCGTTCACCTGCCTGCTGTCGATGCAGGCAGGGCGATCTGCATTGAGGCGGTTCTCACCTTTTTCCTTATGCTCGTCATCATGGGAGTCGCATCCGAAAAACGCGCGAACGGCGCAGTTCCCGGAATAGCGATAGGTCTCATAGTCGTCGTCGATGTTTTGATTGGCGGATCAGTCACAGGCGGCAGCATGAATCCCGCTCGTTCTCTGGGACCTGCGCTTTTTTCAAAGTCCGAGGCTCTCGCAAACTGGTGGATCTATCTTGTCGGTCCGATCCTGGGCGCGATCACCGCCGCAATCCTATACGAAGCGATGCGCGGCGGCGAGCAGTTCGGCAAGAGCGTTCCTGAGATAAAAGAAAGGTTGATGGACTGACCGCGTTTACCCAAAACGATTAGACTTCAGACCTCGATCAGATAGCAAAGTTCGTTGTCGAAGAGCGTTCTCTTATAGTTCCATTTCGGTTGTTGCAAAACTTCGGAGAACTGCTTTTCGTAGTTCTCCGCCATACTCATGCTTCGTCCGGAAAGCGTTTTGGTCGGAAAAGAGATTAAAAAATAGTTTGTATTGATGCTTTTCAACCAGTTCAAGGTTTTTTCCTTTTCAGTCTGCTCCAAGACCGGAAGAAACTTCAATATTAGCGCGAGTTGAACAGGTTGAGTTGGAGGATGAGCGACGACATCTCGGACTTCCGCTCTTCCATTTGGAAAACATAGCGCGAAATAGGAGTTGAGAAAGGACATCATGTCCCCGTAGAGGTCGCAAGCGCAGTAGGAGCCTCCTTCGGCGAGCGGCAGGAAAGAGAGGGCGAGAGGATTGAGTCCGCAAGCGATGTCGACAATAGATTCTACTTCTCCTATCTCGGAAACCGTTTGAGAATAAAAATTTTGGAGATGAGGCAAGCGCTCTCTTGTCGAGGAGTGCGAGATCATCATTCGCTTCAACGCCTCCTGAATCCCCGCCGCATCCCCCTGCAGTCGCTCCAATTCCGCAATCCATTTGGCATAGGGAGGCAGGTTGTCGAGATAAGCTCCCGCGATCTGATGCAGGGTATTCTTGGTCTCTTTCACAGCTTCCTTGAGACTCTTTCTTTTTTGCAATTCCCTCTCTCCCAACCTTAGAATCAAGTCCTTTGAGACGCGGCGATACTTCGCGCTCTCCAGAATTGAGTCTGCAAGGCGTTGAAGGGAAGATGATTCTGGAAATTCTATTTGAGACATTGGCTTTTAGTTTGTTGCGACGGAAGAGGGATTTTCAGGATAGGACAGTTTGGCATATATGCTTGTAAAAATCGAGATAGGCTGGAATATATGCTTCGCGTGTTTCACTCGGGCTTCGTCCTCTGCGTACAAAAAAAAGAGGATAGAGGGCAGGATTAGCAGGTAGGTTCCGCCTGGAAAGAATTTAAAACTTCACAATCTTCCTCCCCAAATGAGGGCAGTCTTCAACTGCTGCGGCGCCGGACGTTGCCATCCTGGCAAATAGTTGTAACACAGTCTCGTCGCAACGTATCAAATAGAGCGTAATGCAAAACTGCGAAACTATGCTTTCGCCTGAGAGTGACTCCTAATGTTGATTATGCCTTCAAAAACCCTTTTTACCCTGTGTTCAACGGCGATTATTTTCCCTCTATTGCTAGCGGGAGCGGGATTCTCTTTTACAGGACTAGCCCGTGCCGAGGATCCTCAAGTCGATTTCGACAAACGCATCAAACCCCTGCTAACTCAATACTGCGTCTCCTGCCACAACGCAAAGAACAGTCAGGCGGGCGTGAATATCGGCGATGTGAAAACAGTAGGCGCCCTTCAAAAAGACCAGACTTCCTGGCGAAAGATCCTGAATCGCATCAACGATCGCTCAATGCCGCCTGCAGGTCTCCCAAAACCGAACGCTGAACAACATTTGCAAATGATCAGTTGGTTGAAAACGACGCTGGACAGCGCCGCGCCGGGCGCTTATGCCCAAAATCCCGGAAGAGTGCTGATCCATCGCCTGAATCGCCTTGAATACAACAACACCATACGCGACTTGCTCGGAGTGGACACGCATCCGGCAGACAATTTCCCTGCCGACGGCGGAGGAGGAGGCGGTTTCGACAACAATGCCGACACGCTCTTCATTCCCCCCATTCTAATGGAGCGCTATCTCGAAACCGCTACCGATTTGTTGGATCGGGCGAAGCCGGAGCGACTGTTCATAATAAAACCTTCTAAAACCTTGCCCGCGCTTTCTGCTGAAAAACAGATTCTGAACCGCTTTGCTTCACTCGCTTTCCGCCGACCGGCAGAGCCTTCTGAGGTTAGCAGGCTGTTGGCGCTCTACTCGCTCTCTCGCAAGCAGGGAGATTCGTTTGAAATCGCGACAAAACAGGCGCTCAAAGCGATTCTCGTCTCGCCGAACTTTCTCTTCAGAATCGAAAAGGAGCGAGTTTTACAGGCAAAATCATCCCCCGTCTCGTCTCCGCTGAAAAAAGAGCAACCGCTGAACGATTATGAGCTAGCCTCCCGCCTTTCGTATTTTTTGTGGGCTTCAATGCCGGATGACGAGCTTTTCACACTGGCTAAAGGGAAGCGATTGACTCTGCCGGGCATGCTCGAGCGTCAGATCGCCCGAATGCTTAAAAACGCAAAATCTCGATCCTTCAGCGAGAGCTTTACGTCGCAGTGGCTGAAAACGCGGGACCTCTACACGAATGCAAAGCCGGATTCAGGACGCTTTCCCGCTTTCACGCCTTCTTTGCGCGATGCGATGTATCAGGAACCTGTAGCGCTTTTCGATTCGGTGATGAGAGAAGATGCGAGCCTGCTGAAACTGATCGACGCCGACTACACCTTTATAAATGAAGAGCTTGCAAAGCATTACGGCATAGAAGGCGTCTCCGGCGCTGAAATGAGAAGAGTCAAATTGGCTGATCGCAAACGAGGCGGCGTCCTGACGATGGCGAGCGTCTTGACTCTCACCTCCTTCCCGCAAAGAACAAGCCCGGTATTGCGCGGAAAATGGGTGATGGAGCAGGTTTTGGGAACGCCCGCGCCGCCTCCGCCGCCCGTTGTCGCGACGCTCTCCACGGACGATGCGCCAAAAGACGGGTTATCGTTTCGTCAACGCTTAGAGCTTCATCGAAAGAAACCTGAGTGCGCGGGGTGTCATGCGAGAATGGATCCGCTTGGGTTCGGATTGGAAAATTTCGATGCCACGGGACATTGGCGCGACACGATCGGAGGCGCGAAAGTAG
>JAYVOT010000551.1:0-1648 GCA_043757795.1 Chthonomonadaceae bacterium
TGTGTTGACCGACGTGTTGGGTAAGGAGTATCCGTCCTTATGTAATCATGCGGAAAATATTTGGCGGGTCTCGGTCTGAAAAGGAATCGGAGACGCTGGCGATCTTATCTAGCCAATTTTCAACTTGGGCTCGTCGGGGGACAAGAGCCACTCACAATATGTAAGAAGATGATCAGAGAAGCTTCACTCTTCCTAAAACCCTTCGTCCGGTCACGTCTCAATGAAAGAAAAATTCCAGAAGGGTCAGTAGTTACAATGAAATACGGAAATTCCGTACCTGTCGTCGCGACTGACGACGTGATTGCAACCGTCGCTTACTATAGGGAGAGCCTGGGCTTTGGCGAGACCTTCCTCTATGGAGAGCCGCCTGTCTATGCCGGTCTCGAACGAGACGGCGTTTTGATCTACGCGACTCTGGACATACCCTTGGCGTCCGCTCTTAAAAAAGAGGGGTTGCATCCTGAGATTTTTTTGTGGGTGCATGAGATAGACGTTCTCTATGCGGAGCACATAAAGCTCGGATTAAAAGTGGTGGAAGAGATCGCAGATCGACCGTGGGATGCGAGGCAGTACGTCATCGAAGATCCGAACGGCTACTATCTCAAAATAGCCGAGCCGCTTTAATGCGTATTGCTGTGAGAACCTGAATCGTAAATTCGACTACTTCAGAAGGGGGTGAACAGGAAATGACCCGAATGAAATTCAATATTTTTTTGAGAGGACGAGGTTTTAGCGGCAATAGGGCAATGATCGCTTCCTCGCTCATATTGGCGGGGACGCTCGTTTCGCCGCACTCCTTTGCGCAAAAAACTGCAACTTCCGGATCCGTCCTCTCAGGTCCCGCTCCTACCCACGGACATTCCATGCTTGGCGACGCCTTCAACGAAGGTCCCCGTCAGCACGCCTATTTGATGAAGGGCATGTCCAACGTCTCATTCGCAGTAACGACGAAAAACCCGCTTGTGCAGAAGTTTTTCAATCAGGGGCTTGCGCAGTTGCACGGCTTCTGGTATTTTGAAGCGGAACGTTCGTTCCGGCAAGCGGCTTCTCTCGACCCGGACTGCGCGACCGCTTTTTGGGGCATGGCGATGGCGAATGCCAACAACGCCTCCCGTGCAAAGGCGTTCGTCCTCAAAGCGTTTGAGAAGAAATCCAAGGTCAGCCCCCGAGAAGCGATGTGGATTTCCGCCCTGGCGATCTACTATCAAGAAGACAAAATAGCGTCCGTCGAAAAGAAGAAAACCTACCTGAAGGCGCTGGAAACGATTCAGAAAGCCTACCCGGAAGACCTGGAAGCGAAAGTTTTTCTCTGTTTGCAAAAGTGGCAATTCGAGCCGGAAGTTCCGATCAAAGACAGAGCCGAAGTGGATAAAATGTACGGGGAGGTTCTTGCCAAGAATCCCCTCCACCCATTGCATCACTATCGAATTCATCTCTGGAATTACAACGGCGACGCAAAAGCGCTGAACTCAGCCGCCTTGAGCGGGACGAGTTCGCCAGGCATCGCGCACATGTGGCACATGCAGGGGCACACCTACTCCGCTCTTGAAAGATACCACGATGCAGCCTGGTCTCAAGAGGCTTCCGCAAGAATCGATCACGCGCAGATGATTCGCAACCATGTGATGCCGGATCAGATTCACAACTT
>JAYVOT010000552.1:0-5983 GCA_043757795.1 Chthonomonadaceae bacterium
GAGACCGTGACTTTAGTCATGGGATTCAAAAGCGCTCTCGAAAAAATCATTTTGTCGTCAGGTCTGCGTAACATCAATTATAATTTATTTTTCAATTCTCTCCGCCGCAGGGAATCCCTGCAAGAATTTTCGTATGAAGTCCTCTCAATCCAAACTATTGCCTACTTCTTCAGAAACTAGAAAAAAAAGTGTCGCACTGCCGCTTGCGGGCGTGTTGGCGCTTCTGCTCGTCCTATTGCCCATTAGTCGTAAACTATTTTTCTCCAGGCCGCCGCCCCCTCCTGAAACAGCAGGTCTCAATGCCAAAATGAAGTACTATGCGGGAAGAGCGCATAACGATCCTTCCGACACGGCCGCCTACGTCCAGCTCGGCAAGTTGGAGGAGGGAAGCGGTTATTTTCTTGCGGCTCTCACTCACTTCGAGATCGCTCGCGCTCTGGGAGTTCCTGAAGGGGAATATTTGTTGCCTCTCGGACGCTCTCTGACCCACCTTGCGCGTTGGGAAGAAGCGGATGCCGTACTTCAAAAAGCGGTAACTTTAATGCCGGACAGCATCGAGGCGGTCTCGAACTACGCAGGCATGTTCTATAATAATGGAAGAGCCGACGAAGCCTCCAGAGTTCTAAGGGAGTTTCTGAAGCTTCATCCTCAATTCGGAGATGCGGCAAAACAGCAAAATATTGAAGACGTTCGACTCATGATGCTCCGCTTTTCAGAGGCAGGCGATGTGGAGATGACCCTGAAATTGGCGGATAAAGTCTCGGAGTTGGACCCGAAAGACGCAGGAGCCTACTCAATCGCAGGGAAAGCGTTACTGAGTCTCCATCGGAATCCGGAAGCGCTGATCCGGTTTGAAAAAGCGTATGCTTTGGATCAAAATGTGGCGGCTCTGTGTTTTCAATACGCTGCCTCTTTAAAACTGACTGGAAAAGACGAAGAGGCGCTCAAGCTTTTTCAGAAGTGCGTCGCTCTGAATCCGTCCGCAGTTGAAGCCTACGAGAACATAGCTGAAGCCTACGAGAAGAAAAAAAATTGGAAGATGCAATCCATCGCTCTTAACGAAGCGGCTTCTCGTTCAAAGGGAAATACTCTTCTTGTTTTTCGCGCAGCTCGGAGCAATGAGAAAGCGGGCTATCCTTCTGAGGCGGCCTACTGGTATGCTGCAGCCGCTCTGGCTTCAAGAGACTATCCTCGAGCATTAAGTTTCGCAAAAAAGCTATCCGCCGACCCTAATCCTCGCCTCAAACAAGCTGGATTGAAAAGCATGGCGGACGCCTACTACGGACTCCATCTTAAACCGGAATTTCTCGCAACGATGAAAAAGTTGGCTCCCGCCGACACAGCGAAAGACTATCTCACCCTGGCACAGGCGTATGAGCAAGCGGATCTGCTCGAAGATCAAATCAAGTACTTGAAATTGGCTCTCGAAAAAGAACCCAAAGCGGCCGCGATCGTTCATTACAATCTTTCTTTGACAGCTTCTAGAAGAGCGTTGCGCGACGAAGCCGAGGCTGAAATGAGATCTGCAGTCGATGCGGACCCGAAAAGCGCGGAATATCATCGAGAGCTTGGACTGCTATACTACGAACGAAGAACCCTCGGAGACCGCCTTCAACTCGCAATCAAAGAGTACGAAATGGCAGTTCGCCTCAACCCTTCTGAATCCGTAGAGTACCAGCATCTGGGAATCGCCTATGCGGCAGCGAACGATCTTAAACGAGCCGCTATCAATCTGGAACACGCGATTGATTTGCAGCCGGGACACGGACCTGCTTATCAGGAGCTTGGGAGGGTGTATGCGAAGCAGGGTGAAAAAGAGAGCAGCGAACGTATGTTTGCGCTCTATAAAAAATATGTCGCATATGATCTTGAGTTGAAGACCTTGCAGGCTCGCGCGGACTCCAATCTAAACGCGCCCGCCGCGCAGATCGCTTATGCCGATCTGCTTGCGAAGTCCGGAGACTTGACATCCGCCGCTTCCCGATACAACACGGCTTTGCAAAACAGACCTTTGGATATGAAAACAAAACTGAAATTGCAACGTATTTATAATTTGTTGGGACAGAATAGAGATCCACTTGACAAGACGACTGCCGGGAAACCGAATGCAAAATCGAAATAGCCGCTATGCGCTCCGTTTTCTGCCGCTAACCCTCGTCGCTTTTTTCTTCTCAGTCGCAATATTCGGTTGCGGACACAAACCTAAAGCGGATACGAATCAAAAACCCGATGGTTTGACTGCTGCGAAAACAAGTTCCGTCACTTTCGTTGAGGTCGCTGGCAAATCAGGAATCGACTTTAAACACGCTAATGGAGCGGCAGGCAAAAAAAATATGCCGGAGACAGTCGGCTCCGGAGTCGCGTTTTTGGACTATGACAACGACGGATGGCAAGACATTCTTATTATCAACAGTATGAACTGGCCCGGCGACAAGCCGACGCACTCGACAATGCGCCTGTATCATAATGAGAAAAACGGAACCTTTAGGGATGTGACTCATGAGGCGGGGTTGGATATTGAGATGTACGGAATGGGCGTGGCGGTAGGAGATTTTGACAACGACGGCTACGAAGACTTGTTCATCACCGCGATAGGCCCGAATCATTTGTTCCGAAACACTCTCGGCGATAAAAACCGAAATGGAAGCGTATTTCAAGATATAACCCTCAAAGCCGGAGTACAGGGCGTTCCTATGCCGGGAACGGATATGAAGTGGAAATGGAGCGCGAGCGCGGCGTGGCTCGATTACGATAAAGACGGAAAACTTGATCTTTTCGTGACCCAATATGTGAAATGGTCTCCTGAGTTGAACCAATATTGCGGGCACAATGGAATCCGAGGCTATTGTCCGCCGAACACATACGAAGGAACCTACTGCACCCTCTATCATAACGAAGGCGACGGTCGTTTTAAAAACGTGAGCGAAGAGACTGGAATCAGCAAAGTCAACAAAGGGAAGTCATTCGGGATCGCGGTAGGAGACTACAATCATGACGGATATCCGGACATCGCCGTCAGCAACGATACCTGGGCGAACTATCTTTTTATCAATAATTCCGGGAAGAAGTTTTCGGAGCAGGGCGTTGAAAGCGGAATAGGGGTTGGGGAAAACGGACACTATAAAGCGGGTATGGGGATCGATTCCGCTGATTATAAGAATACCGGTCAATTTTCTCTAGTAATCGGGAATTTCGCAGGCGAAGGGTTGTCGCTTTTCGATAATGATGGTAAACTCCTTTTTACTGAAAACTCTCATCAAGCCGGATTGTCGGAACCCTCCTTGCTATTTCTTACTTTCGGACTCTTCTTTTTTGATTATGATCTTGACGGTTGGCAGGACATCTTCACTGCGAACGGTCACGTGGATGACGTCGTAAGCACATACAATTCAATGCTCAGCTTCAAGGAGCGCCCGATGCTTTTTCGAAATCAGGGCGACTCAACGTTCAAAGAGGTGGGCAAGACTTCCGGACTCACTCAAACCGCCGTAGGTCGCGGCACAGCCTATGGAGACATCGACAATGACGGCAATCTCGACGTCGCGCTTGTCGACAACGGCGGCGTATTCAGGTTGTTTCGCAATCAAGGGGAAGACAAGAATCACTGGATACGTTTTCACTTGACGGGTGTCAAGTCAAATCGAGACGGCATCGGAGCCACGATTCGATGTAAGGCGAACGGCTTGACGCAAACGCAATATGTTCGCAGCGGGGGAAGTTTTCTCTCGGAAAATATGCGCCGCCCGACTTTCGGTCTGGGTAAATCGACGACTTTTGAAGAGGTCGAAATCGAATGGCCAAGCGGAATTATCGATCATCTGAAACCCGACTCACATTCTCCTATTCCGGTTGATAGGGAGTATGCCGTCACCGAGGGCGCAGGGATCAAGAACTAAATCGACAGGTTCAACGCAAGTTTTTCTCTACTCAGTCGGCCTTATTTAGCGAGCGCCGCTGGAAATTATCGTACAAGAATAGGAAGATCACACATGAAACAATCAGTCAGTCCCGCAGTTGCGATTATCGCCGTCGTCATAGTCGCCGTCATCGCAGGTTTCCTAATGTTCCGGGCAGCCTCCCCGCCTCCTAATATGGCTGCCAATATGAGTCCTGCCGAATACCAACGGAAAATGCAGGAGCAGTCCGGCAAAGCTTCAGACTCGATGAAACAGAAGCCCCAAGGCGGCGGCGGCGGCAACGATTACGCCAGCAAGATGAAATCCATGTATGGCGGAGGCTCGCAGAAGCCGGAAGGCGGAAACTAGAAACCTGCTTATGCAGCTAACCTGGAGCCGCATCATCCGAGAATCTCTCGCAAAGACGCTGAGAAAAATTCAGTTTAGCGCCTTTGCGAGATACCCGGAAATATTCCGTTTTGCACGAGTTTCAAGCATTCTTTCAGCCAAGTCCGCAAGTATGAGGGGCGACTATTGATCGCCTCCCCTAACTAAAGAGCTAGAGCCTTTGAGACTGAGGTCGCTTTGATCTCCTCTGCTGAGACCTCTTGCCCTCTCGATTCGGAAAGGTAAATTCCCTCTTGAATCAGCATCGTATTGAGGGCGATTTCGGCTGTCGGGTAGAGGTTGCATTTGCCTTGCAAGGCCGCGATCCAATGGACTTGCGAATTTGAGTAGAGATCGCCTTCCCCTCGAATCGCGTTCCACCGGAACCTCGCTCCTCCAAGATTTATCTTTGAGTCTAAGTCTAAATCTCCCACGCTTTCATAAAAACTGAACGGGTCCATACGAATCCCGCCTTTCGATCCCACGATGCTGGAACCTTCCAATCCGCCGAGATTGAGCGCCCATGCTTCGATAATATCCATTGAGAGGTTGTTCTCAAACCGGACGAATCCCAACCCCAACTCTTCGACGCTGTAGCCACCGTCGGTTTTTCTCTTCTCATCCATCTCTATTTCTTGATAGGTCTTCCCTGTAACTCGCGTTACTGCGGGGTTTCCAAGCAGGTAGAGCATCTGCGAGATATGGTAGACGCCCATATCGTAGAGCGCTCCGCCGCCTGAGTTGGCTACCTGAATGAAAGTCGGTTTGCCGTATCCGTCGACGTAAGGTCTGCCTCGTCTTCGAAAACCAGTAGAGCGAGCATGATAGAGCTTGCCCAGTTTTCCCGCTTCGATCAGTTCTTTTGCGGCTCTTGCCTCATCGGAGTAGAGTTGCGCCAACTGAATGTGGAGTTTCAACCCCTTTTCTTTAGCCGTTTCAATCATCGTGAGCGCGTCGCGATAGGTTCCCGCCATAGGCTTTTCGCAATAACAATGTCTTCCGCTCTCAAGAACCGCTCTGGTTCCGGAAACGTGCAAGTTATTGTGCAGGCAAACGTCGATGGCGTCTAAATCGTCCCGTTTGAGCATCTCCCGCGCATCGTAGTAGACGTTGGGGATCCCATAAGCTTTTGCAGACGAGTCCGCTGCGGACGGATCGATGTCGGCGCACGCAACCACCTTCGCGTCCGGAATCTGCGCATAGGCAGCAAGATGTTGTTGCGCGATTTGACCGCAACCGATGATCCCGATTCGGATCGGGGCTATGTTCGACGGCATAGAGTTCTCCTCAACTTTGAGCTTCCGCAATTTTCGAAGTCGATCTGTACGGCGTAGAGTCAGACCGTCTGTTTTTTAGTTTTTTGTGGTTCGGACGGACTAAAGTCCGCCGCCGAAATGGGGATGTCCGCCTCCGCGGACTTGAAACTCGCTCCCATTCCGCAGAGCGGATCTACGCAAGCCTCTTCCCTGGCGAGCATAGTTCACGTCAGTGAGAGGGATTGGGTAGGATTTTTAACTTCGACAGCGAGTTTCCCAAATCCAGTCGGGGACTTTATTAGTCCGAAGTCTTTGTGCAATAAAGAATTGATGTTACGCAGACTTCACGACAAAATGATTTTTTCGAGAGCGCTTTTGAATCCCATGACTAAAGTCACGGTCTCGGTGGCGCTTCGCGCCGGATGTCCTTCGGACATGAGTCGG
>JAYVOT010000553.1:0-5981 GCA_043757795.1 Chthonomonadaceae bacterium
GAGAAAATCTCCTTTGGAAAACTTGGGAGTCCGAATAAGCGACCGTGCGCCTATTAAACTGTCATTGATATTGCTGTTTGCAACGATTGCGTTTTCGTGCAAGCAGTCTGGCTAATCGAAAATTAGTAAGCTCAAGACTGAATTTACTGCATTTCAGATAAGTTTATAGTCGGATAAATGTGCAAAATAGTGGAGAGTCATTTTGAAAATTTGGCGCTTGAATCAGGTTGCCGATTGCGCCCGGACTTAATACTGGAAATTAATACAGGGAGAAGATTCGGAATTTGGAAGATATCTGGAGGTTGACTTGCTTTCATTCCGCCCTTGATGCGGATGAAGCAAGAATAATGCGATAGCAGTTCAATTGAAATTCGTGATCGTGGAGAGACAAGTTGTTTGGATAGGAGAAATTTGTCGATCTAAACCTGTTTGACAATTGTGTGGATTACTGGTACGGCTTCAGGTTCCAGGCTCACCAGTAAAGTTCAAAGGCGCACTTTTCGACCGGCGTTAGCATTGTTGCTTTTATCGTCTCGCGCATCCCCGGCACGGAGAGCAGGCACGGAGTCTCTTCAATAGAGCGCCAATCCTCCTCGGAGATCAGCGCCCCATAGGCGGTTCCCCCTGTTGATTTGAATTGGTTGATTTGAATTGATTGATGAGAAGCGGCGGTTTCAACCGACAACTGCGGCAGAGCGTCCTGCGCTTGTTTCTCGAAAATCGTTTTCATACGCTCATTTACCTCATGTCCGCCTCATGAGATGAGAGTGATTTTCCAAACTCACAGCCGCCCGCCCCGACGACAGTCCGAACAGGCTGAAAAGCTCGCCCTCGTTGAAGGAAGAGGAGAGGTCTAGACTCACGTCGTCCACGATCTCGTCGAACATCTTGCGCTTCTCCTTCAGCTTCGCGTCGATGCGCTCCTCGATCGTATTCGTGCAGAGGTAACGATAGACCGTCACAGGAACCGTCTGCCCCAATCGGTGCGAACGGCTGTCCGCCTGCTCTTCGATCGCCGGGTTCCACCAACGATCCAGGTGAAACACATATGAAGCGGTCTGCAAGTTCAAGCCCTGTCCTCCCGCCTTCAGCGAGAGCAGAAGCGCCCGATGTTGCGGGTTTCGATTGAAGCGATTGATCGTCTCGTCGCGCTGTTTCAGCGTCATAGAGCCAGTGAAAACGAGCGGATGAAACCGTTTCAGCACGCTCGCCGCTTTCCCGATTCCGAAGGTATCGTCGGTGAATTGCGAGAAGAGGAGGGCGCGTTGCCCCTCTTCGCTCAGCGCCGCGAGTCGCTGTACGATATCCGCCATTTTGCCGGATTCACCACTCACAGGTTCGAAGTTGCACAGTTGTTTCATCTTGATAATCAGCTCCAGCACATGGACGATATTGACCGCCCCGCCCGCCTGAGTCAGCTGATAAATCCCCTCTTGTTCCGCCCGATCGTATGCCTCCCGCTGATTTTTCGGCAACTCTATCGCCACCTCCACGATCCGCTTCAAAGGCAAATCCGGCAGCACCTCCTCTTTTCTCCGACGGAGTTGAGTGGCGTGCAGGTTGGATCGTATCTCAGGGTCGGAGAGCGTGGGCTGAGGCGGCGCGTCGTGATCGATCAACAAAAACTCCAACAACGACGCGACATCGTCCAAACTGTTTTCGAGGGGAGTGCCCGTAAGCGCCCAACGCCGGACGCGCGGCAGTTTTTTGCAGGCGATGGAGATCGCGGAGCGACGGTTTTTGATTCGCGACGCCTCGTCCAAAATCACCACGTCCCAGGGTTTTCGCAAGGCCGGACTGTCTCGTAAATCCAACACGTCGGCGCGAAGCGTGTCGTAGGAAATGAGGCGAACATGCGCGGGGACTTGCCACAAATGCCCTCGATCCGAGCTGTCGCCGGAGATCGCGATGACCTTCAAATCAGGAGACCACTTAGCAAGCTCGCGACGCCACTGCGCCACAAGAGACGCCGGGCAGACGATGAGCGCGGAGGCGATTTCGTTCTGATGATACAAGATTCGCAACGCCGCAATCGCTTGCACGGTCTTCCCAAGCCCCATCGCATCCGCAAGCAACAGAGCGCGGCGCGACATCAGCGCGAGAACTCCGTCTCGTTGATAGGGCAAAAGCGGCATCGCCCACTCAAGCAGACCATTGGGCGTGAGGAGAGAGGTGATCGGGGGTTGAAGCGCGGCGGCAAGTCGGCGCATGAGGTCGGCGGCATCGGAGAGCGGCGCCTGCGAATTCCCGCCCGCTCCCTCGCCGAACTCCTGCTCCTTGTCGTCGTCAGGTTGGTCGTAGTCAAACCAGCCGATCGTGTGCCGAATCGCACGCCCCATCGTCCAGTCGCCCGGCTCGTAAAAAGCTGGCGTTGCAAGTTGAGGGGGATTGGCGGAGACTCGTTTTGCGATTCCCAGAGTGAGATCTGACATGCGGAAAGCTCCAGTTTTGGCAGAAGGCGACAAACAGCATTGGCGTTCGGCGTTAATTGCGATCTCCGAGTCTTGCTCAACGCGCCCCGCGCCGCTAAAGAATGCCCTCCGAAATTGGGGGCGACGCGGAGGTGACGAGGCGCGCCTAACGCAAAAATAACAGGCCGCAAATCACGCCTGGCGCCCATAACAGGGGGACGCAAAAATGTAAAACGCCGGGAGGGGTTGCCAAACGCCTTTCCTATTCCTTCCAATCCAGGTCGTCCTCATCCGCTTCCTCGTCAGGGAGGTACTCCGATTCTTGCAGGTCTTTCCAGGAGGCTTGAGGGTAGACCATTCGCAGGGCGCTGTGCAGGCGATCAAACGGTTCCGTGATGTAGCCGCGTTTCGCCAGCTCCTGCGCCAGAATAGCGGCGCGCATTCCGGAAGAGGGCGGATCGTTGATCCAGTTCCATTCCGCAGGAACGCCCCCGCTTTCGGGAACCACTTGCACAAAGGGGACGGAGGGAGCGATCTCGTTTTTGAGGTAGTCCGGGGAGCCGAGGGAGGGGAGACACACAAGCAGATCCGGTTCGCGTCGGCAGGCGTCAAATAGCGAGTGAGTCAGCTTCACGGTTCCGAGGCTGATGACGCTCTCTTTTTGCCAGAGCAGACCGGTAGGCGCGGTCAGCATGTTGTGGACGAACTCCTGCGGCTGCCCCTTCCCGTCGATAATCATCAACGCCCCGTAGAGCGCTCTGTCGGTGGGGAGCCACAAAACATCCAGATAGACCGCCTGTCCAAATTCCGCCGCACGCGGCGTCTTTCGATAGGGGACGGGCATCGGTCAACTCCTCTCTTCGCGCTCATGATGCAAAATTCAATCCGGGTATTGAAAACCCCCGGTTCTGCGGGAGCGCCGGAGGCGCGTCGGTAGGACGCTTGTTTGTTTGCGGTGCAACTTACATTGTCGGGTTTCGTCGAAGCGCGGCAACGTCCGCTACTCGGACAACAGGGAGTGTCGAATGTCCTTGAAAAGCAAATGAAGGCCCACGGGTTCATCGGCGATTCCTCCATGCCGAATTTTAGATGAAACGAACGCGCCCCAGCATCTCTCGCATGAACCAGAAAAGCGCGTCCGCCGAAGACCTCCGCCCCGAAAGGGCCCGGAGCAATGCGTTGCGAAAGAGGGCTTTGCCCAACCCCTTCCACTCGTTCCATTCAGTTCTCATCTTCGGGCGGAATGTCCGCGTCGCTGATCTCCGTAGCGTCGAAATGAAGCTCGTCGACTTCGATGTTCGCGACTTGATCCGGGTAGTAGCGTTGAAGATCCCAGAGCGTGATCCAGCGTCGAATTTCGGAGCGAATGGAGGTGCGCACGTCCAGTCGATCAGCGGGAAGCGACGACAGCGGCGCGCCATACGCCTCCTCATAGATCGCTTTCACCCGGTATTTGATCTCTTCTTCCTGCTCTGTCGTCGGGGTTTCTAGTCGGAACGGTTTTTTCAGCGCTTCGATGCCGTAGGTTGCCAGCCGATCCCGGTCGTCCTGCGCATAGCCGCCGGACGCCACTCGTTGCGCGTCGTGAGTTCCGCCCAGAATCGAGTCGGTCAAGAATCCGCTCGCCGTAGTGAAAACAGGCAGCAACCTGCTCCCGGTCATCTCGGCGGCTTCGCGCCACCACCCAAGCTCGGCGTAGGCGGACAGTCGTTGGTTGAGGGAGAACTTGGAGACGCGCTCCATCTCATCAAACAGAATTACCCAACCCTTGCAACCCGCCGCGACGAAATAATGAGCGAGCAGGCGAATGCGATCATGGGCGAGAAGACTGTTTTTGGGCCCGTTCAGGTCGTATGCCGCCGCCTCGTTGATCTGTTTGAGGCGGCTCTTTATCTCTGTTTTCAGAAGGGGGCGTCCCTCGAAATCGCTGAGAATCCGGACTCGAAACTCCTCGTCTGCACGATAGGCTTCGTACAGATGCAACAACGCCCTGAACCTGTCGTCAACGGAGGCGGTTTTCGCCCAATTTTGCAGTTCTCGATAGGCGTCGGAGTCGGTGCGAATGCCGGGAGCGAGGGCGCGAACCGCTTTCCCTGCGTGTCCCGGCGCGCGCGCCGCTTCCGAGAGCGCCTTGACCACAAGATTCGGGTTTCCGAGCGGCATTTCAGGACTGATGACTCCGTAACTCGTCACGAAACCTTCGCGCTCCGCCAAGCCCTGCAAATACTCCAGAAGGTGCGTCTTTCCAGAGCCGAAGGTCGCGGAGATGACGATAGGCGAGACGCCCTGCCCCTGCGAGAGCGCATCCAACGAGTCTTCAAACTGCTCTCGAACGTCCCTCTGCGTGGTTCCCAACTGCGCGACCGCGTCCTGACTTGGAACGCCCGAGCGCAGGGATTCAATGGCGCTTCTCGCCAGAACCATCGAAGGGTTCATGATCCGCCCCCTTTCAAACCGAGGTCGGAAATTTGGGTTTCAACTCTCATTTCGCCTCCTCCAGATGAACCAGAGAGGCGGCGGGATTGGCGTATCGCGCGTCATGCACCTCCTGCCCGATTCGAGTTTGCAGGGCGTCGTAGTCGAAATAGCAACGCTTGATTGCGGGGTCGAGAGCTTTGTCTTTGTAGAAATTCGGGCTAGTCAGCACGACGAGCAGGAGGTTGTCGAAGCGATCAATCTCGTCGATGAAACGTCGGAGCATCGTGAGCATCTGCATGTAGGCGGCATCGCTGTAGAAAACCTCCGGGTCTGAGGCATTGACGTCTTGTGTGAGAGCCGTTAGCTCAGCCTGATCTGCGCCGCGCGCCACCGCTTCGCGCACTTTTTCAATCTGCTCTTGTTGTCGTGTCGATTTGGCGATCTTTTTGAACTCGTAAGGGCGGAAATCGAACGTTGCGACGAGGCCGGAAGAGCCTGTTTGAGGAAGCCACCTGCAGAAGGAGGCAAGCATGTTGCGGGCGTTGGCGAGGTTGATCCGCTCGTAAATCTGCACCTTCTTGAGGGCGGTTGGAGCGCCGGGTTGAGTTCGACCGGCGAACCAGCCGAGCAGAACCTCTTTTGTGGTGGGAGTTACAGCGTCCGGGGTCAAAAGCGAGCGACCAAGCGAGGTGATCGCCGTGCGGAATTCGATGGAAAGGCGCGGGTCCTTTATCAGCGGCGTCGCCAACTCCCGCTGATACTGACTCAGCAGGTCTTGCGGGTCGCGATCATTGTCGAGGGCGATCTGTTCGAGGTCGCCCAAAGCCCTGCCCTCAATGAGGTGAATGCCTTGCTTTTCGAGGTACTGTCGCGCCTGTTGGGAAGCGCACTCCTCCCAATCGACTTTCTCCGTCAGCTTGAAAAAGAGCTTATCGATCTTATGGAGGTCAGGGCGTCTTCCGGCGGCGTCCGGCTTTCCAGGGTCGAGTGGGGCGTAGCGACATCCGTTTGAGGCGGCGACTTCGCTCAGGGAGGTCAAAACTCGAGCCAACACAGCGTCTGTCCCAGTAACGAATTTGACTGCGGAACCGCCGGACGGAATGTAGTCCGAGAGGTACTCGTCTTCCAAAGTTTTGAGCCAACGATCAATGG
>JAYVOT010000554.1:0-5978 GCA_043757795.1 Chthonomonadaceae bacterium
AGTTGAGCAGGAAGCTGCAACAAACGGGAAATCCAAAGGGGCGAACAGCGCGATCGTCGTCGCTACCTATCGAGAAGGTATCGAGATGAATCCGACGCCTCTCGCGACCGGGCGCTATTTCACAAAGGAAGAGGAGAATCAGAACGTATGCGTTTTGGCTGAGAAGCCCCGCAGAGAGCTTTTCGGAACGAAGGATCCTCTTGGAGAATCCATTTCGATCTCAGGTCAAAAGTGGAAGGTTATTGGAACTTTGCAAAAAGCGAAAGGAGACGGCGGGTTAGGGAGTCAATTGATGATGTTGAATCACCTTATATACGTTCCTGTCGCGGCTGCTGTGAGAGACATTCCCGGAGTGCAAATCAATCGTATCGGCTTGCAGACGGACTATCTGCATCCGGCTGATTTGATGGTGAACAAGATGCGCGAGACCCTAATGCTTTCGCACAAAAATCATGAAAATTTCGGCATATTGACTCAGAAGCAGGGGTTGGCGCTTGTAGTGAAGTTCGTCAGTTTGGCTCAATCGCTTTTGGTTTTGATCGCGGGCATCTCGCTTTTCGTCGCCGGAATCGGCATTATGAATATCATGCTTGTCACTGTAACTGAGCGCACGAGAGAGATCGGAATTCGTAAAACGGTCGGCGCTAGAAAAGCGGATATTTTCATACAGTTTCTCACGGAAGCAGTGGTTCTTTCAATTTTAGGCGGAGGGCTCGCTATCGCTCTCTCCTTCTTGATGTGCCTCCTGATAGCGCACTTTTCACCCTTGAAGCCGATCATCACGCTTCCCATTGTCGCGATGGCTTTCGGGGTTTGTATGGGTGTAGGAGTTGTTTTCGGGGTGACTCCTGCGATCCGTGCCGCCGCCCTCGATCCGATCGAGGCGCTGAGACACGAGTAAGTATTTCATACGATTTGTAGCCATATGCAAATCGCACCTATCCGCAGACAAGGATCCGGGTACTTAAGGTACTCAATTAATGTAGTTATGTCCTGCGGACGAAAGATCGTTAGAAGCATCTTCCGTACGCAGGATATTTGTTTCTCTTGCCAGGCGTTTTTCGTAACTGAATTGCGAGATTGCCGGAAGCATCCGCCATGCGCGGGATGCTTGATTTCCTTGCCAGGCGTAGTCATTTCCCAGTATTATTGTACTTCTTGATGGGTAGCTCATTGCTCGGTTTTATTTTGTCTAAACTTTTACTTTCGGCAGGGTGATCGGGGGAGGAGAGATATACAGAGGAACCAAATCAAAAGGACTGTCAGGCGTATTTTCATAATACGCGTAGAACCATGCTAATTTTCCGATGACAGAGGCGCGAGGAGGAGCGGAATTTCCAAACTGTATCATTTTGCCGGATGTTTTCCCAATTTCGAAAAGCTCATCGCGGGACTTCGACGAAGAGGGACCGCAAAATAAAATTCGAGAGGTTTCTGACATTCTCAATTGATCGGAAAGTTCCGCGAAAGCAACTGCGTCGGGAGAATGAATTATTTTCGGGATCGCCCCTTCGACTCTATAAGCGGCGCTATAGACCACTTCTTTTCTGCAGGGGGCAACGGGGAAGACAGTCGTATCGACCAATCCCATATGCTCGAACGCGAGCGCTTCAAGCGCGTCCACGCCAAAAAGAGTGACGGATCGAAGCGAAGCAAGCGTTTTCGCGGTCATTACCCCAACTCGCGTTCCAGTGAAGGAGCCTGGCCCGATGCCGACAGCGATCATATCCAGATTGTCAAGCTTCGCATCCGCCTCTGAAAGGACGTCGTCGATGTGTCCGATTAACCTTTCCGAGAGGTGCATTCCATGTCTGAATACGTGTTCGGTTATCAGTTCCCCGTTTCGCAACACCGCCGTCCCGCAAACATCCCCTGAAGTTTCTATTGCCAGAATCAAAGAGTTTGAGTATCCGTTGTTCGTCATTTCGCCTTCATTGATTCCGGCTCCCAGCTCCTAAAAATGGATTCCGTCATTTCGATATACCTGGCGCCTGTCGGTTCTATTTGAAGTTTTCTTACGCCTGTGTCATCAAACGTGCGATCAAGGTTTATCGGGGTCGTAATTACGAGTGAAAGACGCTCATCCGGCAAGAGTTCGGAAACGAGATTCGCCCATTCGACGATCACGACCCCGCTTCGTTCAAAATACTCTTCAAATCCGATCAATGCGAGCGCATCTGCCGATTCGAGACGATAGGGGTCGCAGTGAAAAAGGGGAATAGCGCCTTCGTATTCATGAATGATCGCATATGTGGGGCTGTTGACGTATTGCCGCACTCCCATTCCCAGAGCGATGCCCTGCGTCAAGGTCGTCTTACCGCTTCCCAAGTCGCCTTCCAGGGCGATGACATCTCCAGCTCGGAGGAGCTTGCCGATGAGTGCGCCCGCGTTGCGGGTCTCTTCAGGAGAGTTGAGTAAAAGTGATTTCATATGCTATTTGAGAGAGGATTCTATCTCGAGAGCGATGTTTCTCGCCGCAAAGACAGGGTCCTGAGATTCGCTGATCGGGCGACCGACAACGAGATAATTCGCGCCTTTTCGTATCGCTTCTCCGGGAGTCATTACTCTTGACTGGTCGCCCGCATCGCTTCCTGCCGGCCTGACGCCGGGGGTAACAATGAGAAAATTCGGGTCAGGAATCGCTTTTCGTATCGCTTCAATTTCATGCGGGGAAGCGATGACGCCGTCGCACCCCGCTCTGCGGGCTGTCACTGCGAGCGATACGACATACTCTTGGACCGGTTTGCAGACGTTCAACTCTTCAAAAAGCGCTTTCCCGGAGATGCTAGTCAAAAGAGTGACGCCAAATATTTTCGGTTTGAGTTTTCCGGTCTCCTGCGCCTCTTGTTGCGCCGCTCGAACTGCCGCTTCGAGCATTGCTGAACCGCCTGAAGTGTGAACCGTCACGCACCATACTCCGTATCGAACGACCGCTTTCATCGCTCCTGCAACCGTATTCGGGATATCGTGAAGTTTCAAATCAAGAAAAATCTTCTCGATTCCCATTCTACTCAAAGCCTCGATTATGCCGAACCCGGCGGATGTCGTCAACTCCAGTCCAATTTTGAAGACTCCGACTTCGTCCTTGAGAGTTTTCGCGATCTCTATCGCCTTCGCTTCCGAGTCCACGTCAATCGGAAAAATAATTCGATCTTTAGCCTGCAAATCTATGTCCTCTTCGAAGCGTGATTAAAATCATTGCATCTGTTGTTAGGCAACTCTCAAAAATATCCGAATCGATGATATTCACGTAATTCGCGTATCCGCCGCTCATGAACCCGAATTGCATGAGAAGGGATTGAAACAACCGGCGATCAAATTCCCAGCGCCGAAACCCTGATCTCCGTTAAGTTTCGAGCAGTGCGTGCTTCGCACACGATCCGCCGAATGCCTCTCAGCTGTGCGAAGCACAAACGGCGGTGTGCCACTGAGGTCGGGAATCCATTCCTGAGAATTCTATATCCAAGGAAAATGGGCTGTCAAAAAAGCAACGTAACCATCGCCTATTGTTGGTCTTGCCTGAGTTATTCTATTCGACGCTGAGACGAAAAAATCCTCCAAAACAATCTGAGTATTGCATGCACAGGATGATAGCCTAAACGCCAGTGATTCGCTTTTTAAATTGTACTGCGACAAGAAAATAGCGGCTTCAAATGAAGCCGCTATCGTTTTTCCAGTTGCGCTCAGTCTTCCTGAAGCGAGCGAGGAGTCTCTTCAATCTCATCAGTCTGCCAGTTGTCGCAGTCCAAACGTTTGCAATGCAGCATTCTACGACTATTCCCGCTCGACATCTCGACCGTCGCGAGGGCGGCATACTGGCAAGAGAGGCACATCGAAGGGTTCAAAAGTCGAACGATTTTCAGTTTCGTATTTTCGTGTTGCATTGTGGTAAAGCCTCTATAGCAAAGGTCATTTTGACCGATGCTCCTATCATTCAAGGTTGGCGAACATCCAAATGAGAGACGCCATGCGACACATCCCTGTGAAAACCTGAACCTCGCATATTTCAGCCGGACAACCGAGTGTCTAGCTCGACAGAACGACAGAAAATCGGAAGACCTTTCAACTGACTGATCGCTTCGTCTTCAGAAGTCGCCCACTGTAGACGGGAAGCGATCTTTCTTTTCAAAAAGTTTTCAATCAATTCTCTGGTAGCGACGACTTCCAATTTCACTGTTCGCGTACAAAGCGAAGTCAACTGCACAAGCGTCTCGCACCAACGCGATTCGTTGAAAGAGAGAAACTTCATGCCGGATAAGTTGACGACGATCTCACAGTGTCCCGCTCTTGTCAAGCGAGAAACCAATTCCGTCAAATTCTTGCCGATAGTCTCGTCCCACTCCCCTTCGAGATAGACGACTGGAATGCCGCTGTTCAAATGCAGTTGAGGCGTGAGTTGCGATGTGATCATTTGTCTTGCTCCAAGTCTTGTTCATGGAGATATGACTCCATTATCGGTAAAGTACGAAAATAAATAGAGACTACGGAAAATTGCTCCAGGAAGGGTATTCGTGCAGAATGGCTCTGACAGAACTTCCTAAATTAAATACGAAATTCGCCCGTCAAAAACTCCGAATTTCATGATAAAGTTGGATTAACAGCGTTTGCTATCGTGGGTTCACTAGCCAGAGCTGTTTCTGAAGGCGTGATTTTTTGCAGACGCCTGGGTTCTTGCAGGTCGTCCTTAATTGACTCATTGAAAGAGGGGGATGTTCCGAATCTAAGGGAGGCGCAGGCTAAGGCTGCTTTTCTTCGACAACAGGAGAGGCGAACTGTATCTGTTTGCGAACATAATTGATCGTGACACGGTAGCGGGAGAGGAAATCCATGCCTATGACGGAGAGTTTTCGGTCAAATTCAGGAGCGCTTTCAGAAGTAAGATAGACGGCTCTTCCGCCTTTCCACTCCAGCTTGCCAATATTCATTTTGGGGATGAGAACCAGAGCGGCTTTTCCAAGTTTGCCGGATTTTTGTGTGACAACGTCCACTCGAATGGGTTTCAACTTCAACTTTTCAGTTTCTTCCGCAGGCAACAACGTGCCGGGCGATCCTGTGTCCAGTAGAGCGAGGAACGACTTTGAGCCTGGCAAAAATACTTTTACGAATGGGCGATCATCAACTAATACGAAAGGAACGATCGTAGTGTCTCCGCCTTTTGGGAACGGCGAATTCGGTTTTGAAAGCGTCACTACGTTTTGGATGAAATCGAATGTCACTTGATAATTGGACAGAAATTGAGTGCCGAACCAACCTGCCGGGGCATCGGGGTGAGGTTTAGTCGAAAGGAAAGAGGGGACATTCGCTATAGCGACAGGAGTATTCAGGATGGGGAAATTGGAAAACCGCATTTTGTTGATGACCGCTCCCGGCGCGTCGCAGGAAGAGTCGAGGAAAACGGCTTTAACCGAGTCTTTTGTCAGTGAAAGATTAAGTCGAGCGGCGGCGTCCGGCAAAACGAGATTCTTGTTCAATCCCGTAACCAGAGTCACTCTTTCCAATAAACTGGAATTGATGGAAACATAAACTACTGGAAGCGTGCGCCACTTTTGCAGCACTGCGGAAGCGGGCAAAATGCCTTCATTTTGGGGCAAAGCAATGGATGGAGGAGGCGCTGCTTTTGGTACTACAGGCGCCTGGCAGAGGGAGGAGTGCAATGAAATCAGACCTAAAGCGCAGGAAAAACCCGCAAGCCGGAGCGCTTTCGAGGTTGGTTTTGTCATGGAATTCATGGGTGGTTCCAGCTTAGTAGAGTTCAGCCAAACAGAATTGACGCCTATTGGTGGCTCTGCTCAACGATATATTTCGCCGCTTCGAGCGCTAACTGATAACTGAATGGACCGAAGCCTGCGATCTGTCCGACGCAAGCCGGAACGATCACGGATTTGTGTCGAAACTCTTCGCGAGCGTAGACATTCGAAAGATGAACCTCTATTGCCGGCAATCGAACCGCCGTTAAAGCGTCTCGAATCGCATAGCTG
>JAYVOT010000555.1:0-5975 GCA_043757795.1 Chthonomonadaceae bacterium
CGCGGCGGCCCTGGCCTTCGGGATGGACTTGAGCGTCGAAGACGAACGAACGATCATCGTGTATGACCTCGGAGGCGGAACTTTCGATATCTCCGTCATCAGCATCAGCAACGGAATCTCAGTGGTTGAGGCGGTTAAAGGCGATATGTGGCTTGGCGGAAACGTCTTTGACGAAGCGATCATGGACTTCGTTCTGGAATCGTCGGAATGTGAAATTCCGGGCAGTCGGGACAGACTAAGACGCGATTCTTTCTTTCTCTGGCAACTGCGCGAGCAGGCGGAACAGGTGAAGAAGACGCTGGGAAATCCCACGATCCACGACGCGGATATCTTCATTCCCGGCGCTTTAAACGGCGAAATAGACATCGACGTGACGCTTTCGCTCACCGAGTTTGAGAAGCGAATCGCCGGTTTCGTAGATCACACCATAGACTTGATGAACGAAGCGATGGCGAAGGCTAGCATGAGACCTGAAGACATCACGGACGTTCTACTGGTTGGCGGCTCCACGGCGCTCCCTCTCGTTCGGCGCAAACTGACTGAGCGATTCGGGGAGGGAAAACTCCGTAGCGGGGTCAACCCGATGGAGTGCGTCGCCCTCGGCGCAGCTCTGCAAGCGCAGATCATCCCCTTTCTCCTGTGCGAGTGCGGCGCAGTCAACGATGACGATGCAGAACAGTGCTCCGTCTGTATGAAACTCCTGGGCGCGACGCCGCATCAGATACTCTGCCCCGCCTGCAGAACTTCCAACCCTCCAGACACAATTCTATGCGTCAATATAGAGTGCAATCACCCGCTTACCATGGACGCACCTGTTGCGAACCCCTACGGCATCGGGCTCGCGGATGATCGTTATAAGATCATTATTCCTATCGGAACGCGTTATCCGATGAGTGAACCGATCTACGAACGCTTTTTTACCGCGGAGAACAGCCAACCCTTCCTTGCGATTCCGGTCTATCAGGGCGAGAATATGAAGCACGCCAGCCGAA
The DNA here is from genome assembly GCA_043757795.1 of Chthonomonadaceae bacterium. Classification (GTDB taxonomy): domain Bacteria; phylum Armatimonadota; class Chthonomonadetes; order Chthonomonadales; family Chthonomonadaceae; genus JAYVOT01. The sequence continues at coordinate 993 of JAYVOT010000555.1, forward strand.
ATTCCTGGCAAGGACAGATCACGCTTACAATTCCCGAAGACAAGCGCGGACCTTCCGGCATCCCGGTGAGAGTGGGCATGGGAGTGGATCGCGACGGCATCCTAAACGTGACAGTGGCGGGCGAAGGGGCGTTGGAGGGAGTGAATCTCTCCGTTCGGGTGGATCGAAAACAAAAAGTCGCCATCTGCCGATCATGCCAATATCGCAACCCTCAAGACGCCATTGAATGCGCCAACTGCGCCGCAGACCTTATTCAGACTGCGCCTCGACAGAGCCGGGTCTGTCCGGGTTGCTCGAATGAGTATGATCGAATAGCGGTCGTCTGTCCTCGTTGCGGCAGCAAAGCCCCCGAAGAGGAAAACAGCTACATTCGCGCGCTGAAGTTCCAAACTCTTTTGGCGAAGCTGGCGTGCGACGATCTCGCATGGATTCTTCCCGGCGATTTGATCGCCGCACTTCGCGAGCAACTAAAAGAGGCGGAGTCCGCGCAAGCTCGCGAAAGCCGCTCGGAGTGCGAAACGGTGACTCATGAATTGCTCGCAACCTGGGGCGAAACCTGGTTTCACGACCTCGCTTTCTGCTTCCTGCTCTCTCGCTCCGACCTTGGAACCCCGCAACAACGACAGGATATTGCCGCGCAATTTGAACTACTGGAGTTGTCCGTTCGCATGGGGGAGGAAGTCAAGACGCACAATATTACTGGAACCATTCTGGAGGCTGCAAAACAGATCACCGAAGCGCTCGATAATTTGACCTGTCCGCATTGCTTCCTTTCAACTCCAACCGGAAGTCGTTGCATCCACTGCGACAAACGACTGGGCTTCACCGGGGAGATCACTGATCAGGGATGAGAATGATGTTGGGAAGTCTTGCTTGATTTCGCTACCGGCGCTCGGTTTGCGTAAGTTTCGTGCAAAGCGGAACTTACCCTCTACCCTCTACTCCCTTTATTAGCTGATAGCGGGTTCAAGTAGAGTCAACGTGCGCGAATTCGAGTCTAGAGCGGCGCGAACGCCTAACGGAAGGGAGAGGGCGTTCGGGATGTGTCCGAAAGGGAAGCCGGCGAGAGTCGGTTTGCCCAGCGGAGCGAAAACCTCTTTCCAGAGTCTGTATGGAGAATTTCGAGGCGGATATTCCTCATGCTTCTCCCATCCGGTCAAAGCGCCGAGGATAAAGCCCGCCGCTTCGTCCAGCAGACCCGCGTTCTTCAATTGCATCAGATCTCGGTCTGCATGATAGACGGCGCCGTTCACATCCTCGATCAAGACGAGTTTACCTCTAAAATCAGGAGCGTGCTTCGATCCGCATGCCTGTGCGAGCAGAGTGAGATTCCCGCCCGCAAGCTCTCCTTCCGCTTTTCCCGAAATGATTGTCTGCATGTTTTCCGAGTTCGCAGGAAGAGCGCCGACCGGATCGAGATTTTCAAGCAAGTCCCAAAAGAGTCGCAAGGAAATTTCGTCCAGTTTCGGCAACGCGGAAACCATCGGACTATGAAACGTCACCCAACCCAGTTTTGAGAGAGCCGTATGCAGGCTTGTGATGTCCGAATAGCCGACGAACGCTTTTGGGCGTTGAGAGATCGCGTTCCAGTCGAGCATATCGAAGAGTCTCATCGACCCGTATCCGCCTCGCGCGCAGAAAACCGCATCGATATCGTCCCGAGTCAGCATCTTCTGGAGATCTTGCGCTCGTTGTTCGTCCGTACCTGCCAGATAGTCGCAACTTTCGTGTCTCGCAAGAACGTGCGCTCCAAGCTCAACCTCGTAGCCCCGTTCCCTCAAAAGGGCGATTCCCAACTCCAAATCTCCATCGGGAACCGGACTAGCCGGCGAAACGATCCCGATCTTATCTCCCGGCTTCAAACGCTTCGGCTTTCTCAAAAATAGTATTCTCCTTTCGCAATCGTTTTTCACAAACTGTCCGCATTTCTAAACAAGTTTAGTTTGCAATCAACTTGCATCCGCATTTTCGTCAGAAGGACGATCTGCCGTCGGCGCGTAGCGAATCTCTTAAGAGCCATGAATCTTGGAAAACAGTTCGTGCAAGTCTCAATGCAAAGCGAGGCGATTGGCAGGAGCGCCAACCGCTCTGCCGCCTTGTTCCTACTCCCAAAAATAGCGCCATTTGTACCCAAGGTCGGCGTTCTTGCCCGGAGCTAGTTTTAAAGTCCACTTCACGCGTCCGACTCCATTAAAATGTCCCCACCAGTAGGGCCAATTATACCAACTCCACCACGTCGGGTTTTCGCTTACCGGCGAGTATTCGTCGTCTTCCAGCGCGTTGACGCGAACGATTTCTCCGCCGTGATCCGCTTTCTCCGCTTGCCCGAGAACGTAGCGAGTCACTTCCAGCTCAACTTCTTTGTCCGAATAGTTTGTGAGATTCAGGATGCCTTCAAGTTCGACTTTCGTGTAATTGCGTCCGTTCCAATTTTCGGCATTAGGCGTCTGCAGAGTCTCCTTCTCAGTCTTTTTCACTTTTATATCGGTCGCAGTCGTCAGAGAGATATCAAGACTGCCGCCTATTGAAGCATAGCTTGTTGAGGACTGCGCAATCACTTTTTCGCCGTTCAATAGAAGAACCGGAGCCGTCGTGATCGGATATTTGCCTGAGTTCATGATCCGAATCGCGTGAATCGCTTTTGGAGTTGCAAGCAACTTCGCCAGTTCAGACTGTTGTTGAGTATTGAAGGAACTTCGCGCTTGTCTTGGAGGCGAAAAGGGGATATCCACCGTATAAATATCCTTATACTTTAAGGCGTATTCCGCAATCGGCAGGGTCATGCGCTGTCCCTTTTTCAATGTGATATGCTTGACATTGAACAGAAACAGGTCTTCGTTCTTGTTCGCCCCGCTGACCTCCGGACCTAAATCCGCAGGCTCCGCAGTTCTAGCGGCTTCCCGTCTGCCGCCGCCATATGCGCCGAGGGACTGCGACATGATGCCGTTTGACAGAGCGTATGAGCTTTGAGAGCCGCTGTCGAAATAGGTGGAAAGTTGGCTGAAAGTCTGTTGGAGCGCAATGGGATCAGGCGTGTCTTTGAAAGCGAAAGATGGAACCCCGATTACTAGATTCGCTGTCACATCCGTCAGATCAGTCAATTCATTAATGAGCGTAGCCTGAAGTTTGACTTCAATTCCGCCCTTGCCGTCCAGTGTCATCTTGTAAGAGGGAATCCAACGAATGCCCTTCTGCACGTAGACCATCCCCACTGCAGCCTGTTTTGCAGGTTGTCTCCCCTGCCAATCGAGCTTCAAAGATAGCAGATTGCGAAACTCTTCGTGCGATAATGTCTTTTTGTAGTTCCCCCCGAGAGAGACCTCTCTGATCAGTTCCATCGGGTTAGCGTGAGTTCCGTTGTCATCTTTTACCAGAATGAGATTGCTTCGTTCCGGCAGTTTCTCGCCTGTGTTGGGAGGGGAGGTCGCTTCCAATTCAGCGGAGCTTCGAGTCGGATTCTCAACGATGGTTCCAGTGATAGTCGTTTTTCCATCGTTCAGCGCCAGCGATACTCTAGTTCCAGGATTAGCCGCAAGGAGGTCCGGAATAGTCAGCGACGTCTTCTCAACAAGCGCCTTGCGAGGACTGGAAACGACCGCTGTCAGTTTGACTTTCTTATCAGACGAGTAGGGCCAAAACGTGCCCAAAACCGGAGTGGGAAGATAGTCCATCTGCACGTTTCCCGCTCCGTCCGTCGGCAAAGTTCCTTCATGCAACACGAAAGCATGTCCATCCTTGAAGATTGTTATCTCCTTTACCGGAAGTTTGGCAAGGGCGCTCAATGGGGTCGCAGGATCGGCGTGAGCTTGCGTGCATATCGCCAATATCGCCAGACCGCTCAGAATAGTATGTCGGTTCAATCGTAGCTCCTAATTGAAAATGGGTTGGATTCTGTCAATTGGACGAGGAATTCGCAAAGAACGTTACATGCAGGCAAAATCAAAACGGCATCGAAAACTGTTCCGAAGCGAAAGTGCGTGATGGAAAGCAATGTCTGATAAGCAAGGAAAGAAGTTAAAGAAGTGGGTTCCCTTGCCTCCTTTCCTCCACTTTGTACAATGGGAAGGAAGGGAGGAAAAGAAGGGATTTGCGCTTGTTTGCGTTTGTTGCCGCTCTGATTCGTTTGCGCAACTATGATTTCAAAAGCGAGTGGCTGTGAAGTCCACTGAAAATCGGTGGCGATTGGTGGAATAGGTGACTTGCAATTCTCGCGCCCCGATCTGTCTTCCAAGAGTAAACTCAATGTCATTGAACGTGTCCGCATCAAATCGCTGAAGCGTGACCGCTCCGAGGATGCGCCATTTTTTATCCAACCTGTAGCTCAAATCCGCTATGACGCTCGCCTGATTAGCGTCCAGATAGGCGGTTCCGAAAATTGAAAGAGACAGTTTTCTGGACTGACTGACTGCGATCGTTCCGCTTACTCGATGGTTTCCGCCCGCATTGAAAGCGGCGCGAGGTTGGGTCACGAAGTCATAGGTAATGTTCGCAGTTCCACCGCCGGAAATCGTATGATCCAGTGAAAAAGAGGCCAGAGCCGCGACTCCGGTACCGCCGGTGTCCGACCAGGTGTGCCCTATTGAGAACGAGTTTGTGAACGTCGTTCGAGGATCGATCGCGATAGGACGCGTGAAGGCTCGAAGGTTCACATTTTCAGTCGTTTCGTGATAGTTTGAGATGCCGGTCTCTTTGCTTGAGGTTTGCCCGGTAGCCAATGTCGTACCAACCGTGTAGCTGTAAGTCTTAGATCCGCTGAGACGATGAGGTTGCGTCTCGACAAAGACGTCGCTGCGCGAAGTGGTCGTTCGGTTGGAAGCGAAAGTCTGTCCTCCCGAGAAGTTCGCTCCGATGCGAATGTGTTTCTGTTGTTGCGAAAAATTCGCCGACGAATAGAGACTATCGTGGTGCGGAAGCTCAAAATAGAAGGAGCCTTGCGTTCCGTTTCCAATCTCCATATTGTGGCTCCATCGGAAACCCCAGTCG
>JAYVOT010000556.1:0-1643 GCA_043757795.1 Chthonomonadaceae bacterium
TGTTGGCAACAGGGACAGATTTTGTAATGTTTGAGATGTGCGGCGACATGGAGTCTGAGAGGAGGCAAGTCGTGAATCTGCGCCTCGACGATCTTGGAAGGAGCGACTTCTTCCAGATGGCATCCGCATTGGGAGCAACCCGAAGGCGAGTGAACCTCGATTGTGTCACGGTGTTCGGTCATCTCGAGGGTTTTGCCCTGATGTCCTGGCTGTCCTCCCGATTTCTTGTTTGTCTTGATTCTGAGGTTTCGGGGCGGCCGTTTGAACCCGTCTGACGAAGGTGGCTTACTGCTGTTCTGACTGTTCTTGTTTACCTTGACTTCAAGTTGATGCAGATGCTCCTCGACATGCAAGACTTTGTCGAACATTTGTCTGAGGAGTTCGTAGGCAGCCTCTTCGCCTTGTTGGTAAATGACTGAGAATTCTTCGCGTGTAATCATAAGTCTATTACGACACCGGGGAATCAAAAGATTCCCAAAACAGAAAATAATTCGAAAAATAATCAAACCGACTCAACTGCCTGAAACAGGGTGAGTAGTAACACCGGATTTTATAATCTCTCAGCGCAACACGATGAACCGCAAATTAAAATCGTTCGATGAACTGACGCAACAAAATATTGAGGTAATCGCGAAACTTGAAGACGCGCTTTCGAATCAAAGGACGGCATCGGACAAGTTTATTGATGCGATAGCGGGTTTTTGCGGCACGAAGGCTTTCGTGTGGGTTCACTTTGCCTGGTTTTCTATATGGATCGGCTTCAATTCGTTGCCGGGAATCAAACGTTTCGATCTGTTTCCGTTCCCCCTTTTAGCTTTGATCGTCTCTTTGGAGGCGATTTTTTTGACTGCTTTCATACTGATAAGTCAGAAGTATCAGGCTCAAGTCGCTGTTCGGCGCAATCATCTGGACCTTCAGATCAATCTGCTATCGGAACAAGAGAACACCAAAATGCTGATGATGCTGAGCGCCATCATGAAGAGCATGAATATTCATCTCAGCGATGAGGAAGCCAACATCCTGCAAGAAACCGTCAGACCTGAAAAATTGGCGGAACAGATTATTGATTCCTTCGAACGCCGCCCCGATTCGTCAAGAGTGGAAGAGGACGGATAAAAAACCCTCTAACTATTAGTTCAATTATCGATTCTCAAGCTACAATGATTCTAGCAAAAATTTTTACAACCAGTTGAATTTTTATAAATTGAATTTGGCTCGCTGTTTTCCAATTAGCGGAATTGCGCCAGGAAAGATTAATGAAGTGCAAATATGTTGAACGTGCGACGCACAGGGCAAGTTCTGAAGCCGAATAGTTCGCGAGTCCTTCTTCGCGCTTTCAACCCTACTACCGAACAACGCAGCATCAAAATTGCGGCAAGAGTGTTCGCAATGACGGAGGAGCAGGTCAATCTGGAATATGATCAGGTAGTTCTCCGGTTCGATGATCGGCATCGCAATTTTCAAACCTTTTTATTGAAGCGTTTTGAGCAGGTGAAACCTCTGTTGCTGACCGACACGCCTCTCAGCATCGAGCGGAAACTGCTTATCGGAGCCTACTTTTCACAGGAGTACGCGTTGGAGGGAGCCGCGCTCTTCAACCCTTCGATGGTGTGGCATCCCGATCAGAGCGGATTGGAGTGCGG
>JAYVOT010000557.1:0-1639 GCA_043757795.1 Chthonomonadaceae bacterium
AGCAGGGCAAGCCGATCGCCATCTCTTGCGCTGTCTCGCCTGCGGAGGTGAAGCTCGCGCTATGGAGCAGACTCGCGCTCTCCTTACAGACACGTTCGATATGGAAGCTCCCTCGCCCGCATATCTCGAGAGAGCGTCCGCACGCCTTCTCGATCTCCTCTCCCTCCACCTTCGCCCTGCCCCTTCGTCAGTTGACTCCCGACAGTGGGAACTTCCGTTCTCCAAGAGGGAATAGCGGAAAGAGCATAGGGAGAGTAGCAAATGCGCTCTGCCGACGTCCCGCAGTATCGCCTTTTTCAGTGGGTTTGGATGGGTGACAGGATGAACGATCCTCGCGCTTGTCGCTTCATCAATCGCGATCCGATCGGCTATGACGGCGGGCAGTGAAAGGATCGGTCTCGTAGGAGGCAGGCAAGCTGAAATGAGCGACACGGCGCTCTTAATAACGTGGAGAGTTGCCTACCCGACAAAACAAAAAAATGAGCAACTGCCGTACTTGCTTACTCCCGACTCCCTACCCCCGAGTCCGCGTGTCCTTCCAATGCGACATAGAACTGTTGGTTATAGAGGCCGGCATACAGCCCTCCGAACTCAAGCAACTCTTCGTGGCTCCCCATCTCTCGGATCACGCCCTGTTCCATCACGGCGATCTTGTTCGCCTTGACGATCGTGGACAGTCTATGTGCGATCACGAAGCTCGTTCTGCCCGCCATCAGCCGATCAAGCGCCTCTTGAATCAGGCTCTCGGTTTCAGAGTCGAGCGAAGAGGTCGCCTCATCTAGAATAAGTATTCTTGGGTCTGAGAGGATAGCCCTTGCAATAGCGACTCGTTGCTTCTCCCCTGCGGACATCTTAATGCCGTCCTCTCCGATTTTCGTTTCATATCCCAACGGAAGCGCTTCGATGACATGCGCGATATTCGCCGCTTTTGCGGCCTCCTCAACCTCTTTGTCGGTCGCATTCAGCTTGCCGTAACGAATATTTTCTCGAAGAGAAGCGTTGAAGAGGATTGTTTCCTGGATTACGACGCCTACCTGTCGCCGCAAAGTGTTCAGTTGAACATCGCGAAGGTCGTAGCCGTCAATCGTGATGCTGCCTTTAGTCAAGTCGTAATGTCTTTGCAACAGATTGACCATCGTCGTTTTTCCTGAACCGGAAGGTCCTACGAAAGCGATCATCTCTCCCGCCTTGACATCCATCTCAACGCCTTTGATAACCGGCTGTCCCGGTTCATATTCAAACCAGACCTCGTTGTATCGCACGTTGCCTTGAATTTGCGGAAGCGGTTTTGCGTTCGCTGCGTCTTTGACGTTCGGCTCGGTATCGAGCGTGCGGAAGATGCGCCACAGGGCGGCGTTCGTTCTTGCGATCTGATCATTGATCTGGATAAGACGAAGAGTTGGACCGTAGAGATAGCCGCCGATGTAGCCGTAGAAAGCCATAAGAGCGCCTGCAGTCATCTCGTTTTTAATGACGGCTCGACCCCCGAACCAGAGCAAGAGCGCCGTTCCGACGGCTCCAATGAACTCCGCGATAGTCCAGAGGGTAGTGCTGAGAACCCCCAACCGAACGTTCAGCCCCATAATGCTGCGTGTCTCGCCCACGAATTGACGCACCTCATAGCGCTCTTTCGCGTAGG
>JAYVOT010000558.1:0-1638 GCA_043757795.1 Chthonomonadaceae bacterium
GAATTCGCGCTCCGAGAAGCGTGAGCGTTCATCGCAAAGAAGTGTTTGAACAGATACGTCTCGAAAACGAAAAAGCGACCGAAACGCCTGCCGATGCGCTTCCGGACATGAGCGAAATGATGTTCACCGCCGTCGTCGCATCCTGATCGAACTGCTGATTGTCAAAGAGGGAGCTTCCATTCTAATGGAAGCTCCCTCTTTTCGCGTCGATATTTTTCTTGGCTATGCTTGACGCCGCCCTCTCAAATAGCCGCAGTTTGGCGTTTTTCACGTTCCGGATCGGCTTCTTGCGGGCATAGAGTATCATGGATAAGAGTAAGAAAGCAATGAATGAAAGCAAAGCGGGATGAGAAGGAGCAAGATCATGAACGAGACGATACCCGATGAAATCATGACTCTCGCTGAGATTGAAAATCAGTTTGACGGCGAGCGGGTTTTGGCGGAAGACCCGAAATACACCCAAAATCTTGATTTCCGGAGGGGCTAAATCACGCTCGTTTAACCTCGCTTGAGTTTGAAGTTCGCAACTCGATTACTCCAATGTGATTTCTGAAATCTGTTCGACATCTGATCCGAAAGCGCATCGAATCAACTCCAGCGCATTTTCAGCTGTGATTTTGAACGCGTCGTTCAAGGAGTGTATCATCAAATGCATTGGTATAGGAGGTTGCCAGCCGACGGACTGAAGGTAGTGAATGCCGCTGACGAGTTTCGCCCCGTTTCTCCTGTAGAATGTTATCCGTCGATGCGCAAGTTGATTCTCTTCGTCGGTGTCGACGTGCATCGGGTCCTCGACTTCAAACATCAAGGCGATTATCTCCGGGTGATCGTTTTTAAGCCGCTGCACCGACTCATGATAGATTTGCGACCCGAACCCTTTGCTGCGAATGTCTTTCCGAACGGCTATGTACCACAGCAGTCCCGCCTTGCAATCTTCAGAGTAGACATAATGTGAAATTCCAACCGGTTCCCCCTCTTGCGTCTCCGCCAGAAGGAATTCAGCCGTCCTCTCGCTTGCGTCTTGCCCCCCAATCTCCCTGAGTGCGCTATTTAAAGCAGAGACCAGCATCTGTTCCGAGAGAGGAAACGAGGTCTGGTAGATGTCCAACCAGGAATCGTAGCACTTGTCGGAGAGGGATCGAATGGATCGGTAGTTCAGTCGTTCGGTTGATTCGTTCATCATCAGTTCTTTCTAACCTGCTTCTTCGTTGAAGGTCAATATCAATATATCGGTAATCTTTGTGATTCTCTCGGCAGCGAGGCGCTCTACTCGGGTTCGGAACTCTTGTTCGAATTGTTCGCGCTCCTCTTTTTCATAAAAAGTGGCTTTAACCGGAAAAAGTTCCCGTATCAGTCGAGATCTTACGGTCTGTTCTTCTCCCTCAAACCAGTCTCCATGGGAAGCGGCTTTCGCCCTATCATTAAGCTCCCAGAACTCATTGAGAGTATGAACCCATTCTTTTGCAAAGCTCTCCGTTTCGCTCTCGTTCCGCAGTTCCAAAATACGCTCCGTCATCCTCTCGACAGCCTCCTCGTAGTGCTCCGTGTTGTAGTGATCCGGCAAATGGGGGTCGAACTGAAAGAGGTAGGCGGTCCACACAGAGAGCAGGTAGAGCGACATCGCTTTTTGAAGCGTCT
>JAYVOT010000559.1:0-1638 GCA_043757795.1 Chthonomonadaceae bacterium
CGAAGACATATAAAGTGGTCTACAAGGGCAAAAAACCGGAGAGCGACGAAAAGAAAACCTCGTAAATTAGTCTAAACGTGAATCGACAGTTCGGCCTTACAATAAACGAAACGACCGATCTATTCGCCAATGTGCAGGCTGTCGCCATACGACCCGAATTTCAAGCGCAACTGACTCGTATCGGTCCACTCGCGTTACGCGTGTCCACTGAAAAATCCCGTTCAGAATTCCTCATAGCCCCCATCCTCGCAGAGTTGTGGTTGCTAAATGATCAAAATATAGGCGTGTTGTCAGGCGTAGAGTTCGACGTAGACGAGTCGCAGGGACTGAATGGTTTCTGCGACTACATTATAACTCTCTCACCAGAACTCATTTTTGTGCGTGCTCCCATTCTAATGATGGTCGAAGCGAAGAACGAGGACATGAAGAGAGGATACGCGCAGTGTATTGCGGAGATGGTTGCTGCTCAACGCTTCAATGTGCAAGAGGAAAATCCAACCGATAAAATGTACGGCGTCGTTACGATAGGCGAGAAGTGGAAGTTCATGGAGTTGGAAGGAACTACAGTGAGGATAGACTCGCACGACTACTATATCGAGCGTTTGGATAAGATATTGGGAATTCTGCTTTATCTGACGGCGTAGGGAGGCAAAGGCAACGGAGGACGAGATGTTGTTTTTGGTTGCGTGTGTGGCAAACGAGGGCGTGTACTCTGTGAGTCTTGATCCGGAGACAGGTCTCAAAGCGTATCCGAATTTAATTATGCTCGAAAAGAACCAGCGCTATCCGGTTAGCTTACTTCGTTTTTTTCGGTAACTTCTCTACGGCGTTCTTGCTTTTCAGCCGGACAATCGTCTTTCCGCTTTGTTCCTGCTTTTCCCGCAAGTCGCGGGCAATTGCGTGCAAATCGGAATTGAACCTCGAAACATACTCTTCGCGTGCCTTGCGTACTTCCTTCACAATTTCATTGCGCCACATCAATTTATTCTCCTTGCAATCCTTCAAGCATGCAAATAATAGGCGGCTCATAGCCTTTTGCCCGACAAAGCTCCGCCAATTTTCGATAGATTTCCGCGTTAGCAATGTGTTTGCAGTTCCATGTCAACAGAAAATACATCTTGTGAACCGTTGCAGTCGCAATATGAAACGCATCCGCCTTTGCCTTTAGTGGAAGCGTCCCGCGCTTGAGAAGCATTTCGGCTAAATCTACGACTTTGAGGTGAACACCGAGTCTCGGAAAAGGTTCAATTGCCTTCAAGCGTTTCTGCGCCATCTCTTCCTCACCCATACTTGCTTCCTGTTCAACCAATTGCGAGACGTATAATTCAAAATCATCGCGGCGCGTCGTCCACCATTCCTGCGTCAGTTGCTGATGCGCGGCATGCAACATATCGCGGCTTGGGCTTGCAGTGAGATAACTGATAATTGTAGTCTCAACATAAACGCTCTGCTTGCGCTCCTCCGCGGCTAGTGAGGTTTCCAACGTCATTCTCCTTCTTCCCGAATTATGCCACATCCCACCGCGGTCATCCCGAGACCCAGGGCTAGCGCATCTAAATTCAATTCAGCGAATGCCATCAAATATCTACAGTTAAAAATCATTTCTTTTCTCTATCGAAAATGCCCGTTGAAATCGGT
>JAYVOT010000560.1:0-1635 GCA_043757795.1 Chthonomonadaceae bacterium
TAGTAAGCCTCATTCCTTCGGAAATTAAGGCGCGCTAGTCCTGCCGTTGTAGATTTCAGGAATCAAAACCCCCCAATTTTTAGGGTATACTGAATTACAGGTAAATTTTGAAACGGTTTTGAAGCGGAATCATCGTGTGGAAGGAACAGATATGTGGCGTTATTTGAATATGTTCGTTATCATTGGAGTAGCGCTAATCGGCATCAGTGTCATTGGCTTATTGACTAATCACAAATTTGTGACAGAGCCGGGCAGTCTGGCAACGCCCGTAACGACTGCTGTCTATTTCGGTGCGGGTTTATTGATGCTATTCAATGGTTTTCTTTCCATCAAACAATCGGACACGTTGCGGTCGGAAGAAGAGTTCGTTGAGATAGATTCTAAAGTTTAGTCCCGGTTTAAGGAGCATATAGAAGAGATGCGAGTTGCAGATAAAGAAGTCAGAGAGGTGATTTGCTCTGAAACAGGCAAACCTATGACCAAGATTCCCCTCTGGATGGCAGATGTGAAAGTAAAGTTCGTAAGTGATGAGGCGCGTCAAAAACATCCGTCTTCCCACTCGATTGCAGAGTTGGAACCCAGACGCTCTCTCTCATCAACAAGCGAACTGGATGAGTTGAGAGAAGTGTCCGTAGATATTGAAGAGCCGGATCCCGAATTTGAGGAGTTGGAAGCGGAAGAGATCGGCGGCGATCTTGATGCCACCGACGAGTAGAAACGCTGAAATGCTAAAACAGGTTGATGGAGAGTTTCTCCATCAACCTGTTTTTTTTGAAATTTGCTTCGGTCAATTGTCTTTAGTGGCGCCTGTTTTTGATTCGCCATCCTGCTTCTTGTAAGCTGTTTCAGGCTCTTTCGGTTCTTCAGGAAGTTGCTCGTCTCCCACCGACATCGTTGCAGAGCCTGGTTTCGGTTTGGCGCTAACAGCAGGATTGGTCGGCGGGACGGCTGTGTCCGAAGGCGTGGAATTTGAGGGTTTGACTTGCTGCACGACCGCAGGAGGCGTTTCGTGTTTCGGATCAAATCCCTGTTCGGAGCGCGTCCCGACTGGGTTCGAGGAGGGATTGGATTCTACAGGCAAGGAGCGTCCGGAAGAATCGCCATCAGGAGCGAAACCTCCGCCGGCCGTTGCGGGTTGCGATCGCGTTTTCAACTGCTCGCCCTGAGGTAGACTTGTCGGCGCATTCGGATTGGGCGGAGGAAGCTTAATCTCTGTTTGCGCAGTAGGAAACGGAGCGGATTCGAATCGGGAAGTTTTTTTGTCCGACTTCCCCAAGTTTGATCCTGTGCGGAAAAGCGCCAGCCCGCCCAGGAACAATCCTAAGAAAGTCAGAGACGAAATGGTCATGACTTTTAGCCATCGTCTCGGTTGAATGCCCATCAGGGGGGTAGTGCCGCCCGGAATAATCCCCTCCGCATCCAACGGATTCATTCTCGGCAACGACCTTGTTTTGGACGCGGAAAGACGCGAAATCTCGTTTTCAACCTGTTTGAGCTTCGCAGTATCGGATGGATTCGAATAAAGATCCAGCGCCATTCGGAACCACTCGGCGGCGTCCTCGAACTTGCCCTGATCCCGATAAATATCCCCTAAAAGCGAGTGAGCGGACGGATTTCGAGGCTCTTTTCGAAGAG
>JAYVOT010000561.1:0-1635 GCA_043757795.1 Chthonomonadaceae bacterium
TCTGTCAAAACAGTGGGAGGCCCAATCCCGTTTTTGACGACTGAAGCGGGATTTTTCCAATGAGAAACAAGTTTGAGGTACATCTCATCCTGACTCACGGAAGGTATAATCTCCGCAAGCTTCACGATCTTATCGCCGGGGTGGCTCTGTCTCATTTTTGACGGCATAAGCGGACTGACGGCGCGGTAGGCGGCGTTCCAGGCGTCCGGCGAAATCTTTCCCATCACAGACCCTGCTACGCTCCTCAGAGGAGTCGGGAATCCTTTTAGGCGGTCCCAGATGCTATTTCCTTGAAAATAGCGCGTGTATCCGCCAAAAAGTTCGTCGCCGCCATCTCCTGAGAGGCTGACAGTGACGGATTGCCTAGCCAGTTTCGAAACAAGATAGGTTGGAATCTGAGAGGAATCCGAAAAAGGTTCGTCATAGAAAGTCGGCAAATGGGGAATGACCTTCATCGCCTCCTCTTGAGTGACGTATAGTTCGGTATGCTCGGTTCCAAGAATTTTTGAAATTTCCTTCGCCTGCTTCGCTTCGTCGTAGCCTTCCTCATGAAAACCGATCGTAAAGGTTTTCACAGGACGCGAACTTTGCGCCTGCATAAGCGCCGCCACTGTTGAGGAGTCTATGCCGCCGGAGAGAAACACGCCAAGAGGCACGTCCGCGACCATTCTCAACCCGACAGCGTCCTTCAAAAGACGATCCAACTGCTCGATAGCTTCTTCGTCCCCGCCCTTAAATTGGTTCGCAACGCCATATTCCGCGACCTCTTTCGCAGACCAGTACGGAACAGGCTCTCGAACTATGTCGGCGCCGGAAGGAATAGTAAGAATGGTTCCGGGCAAGAGTTTTCGAACGCCTTTGTAGATGCTGTAGGGCGCGGGAATGTAGTTGTGTCTTAACAGTAGGGTGAGGGCGTCTCGATCCACTTCGCGCTTGAAAGCGGGATGAGCGCGAAACGGTTTCAGCTCGGAGCCGAAAAGAAGGGTGTTCCCGAAGAGTCCGTAATAAAGGGGCTTGACACCCAGACGATCTCGGATGAGATGCAATGTCCGCTCCTGTTTGTCCCAAAGAGCTATAGCGAACATCCCGATGAATCTCTTGACCGCTTCCTTGACGCCCCATGCCTCGAAGCAAGCCAACATCACTTCCGTGTCGGAATGACCTCGGAAGTCGGGAGAAAACCCAGCTTCGGAAAGCTCTTTTCTCAACCGTTCACAGTTGTAGACCTCGCCGTTGAAAACGATGACGTATCGCGCGGAGGCGGAAGCCATCGGTTGATGACCGGCGGGGGAAAGGTCCACGATAGCGAGGCGACGAAAACCCAGAGCGATTCCCGCGTCGGAATCGACCCACTCGCCGCCGTCGTCAGGTCCGCGCAGAAACATCGTTTGCTGCATTCGAGCTACGAGCGCTCCCGCCTCTTCCGCCGAGAACGCTCCTCTGTTGTCCAGAAATCCGGTTAGCCCGCACATCTACAGTTTCACTCCTACCGCGCACCAGAAAGGCGTATTTTCACTGAACTTGATATCGTACAAACCGGCGGCTTCCATCATCTCTTTGATTTGAACACGTGAAAAACGTTGCTCAAGGCGAGTGCCGAAGCGATCCAGCGCATCCGTTCGCATCACATAGAAA
>JAYVOT010000562.1:0-5941 GCA_043757795.1 Chthonomonadaceae bacterium
CTTGAAGATCGGCCTGATCTCGCCCTTGCTCTTGCACGAAATTTTCCGGTCTTTCGCCCGAAAGTCGCCGAGGACATTATCTCAGTTACTGCGATTGCCAACGCGCAGTTTGCTCTCGTCACCGGAATCACCGCCGCCTTCCCCCTACTGGCTTTCCTGCTTCCCGTGAACGGCATAAGCGATATGTTGATGCTCACCAAAAATCAGGTGATGATGACGTTGAAGCTCGCCGCCGTCTACGGCTTGGAACTAGACTATAAGAACAGATTGAAAGAGATAGCTCCCATACTCGTGAATGCGTTCGGGTGGAGAGCGGTCGCCCGTGAACTCGTCGGCGCCATCCCCGTGATCGGGATGGTGACGAAGGCGGGAATCTCCTATGCAGGAACGGTGACAGTCGGAAAAACAGCTCAAAAGTTTTACGAATCAGGCGAAAAGATCGGCGGCGAACAGATAAAACGCTGGTATAACGAAGCTCTTCAAAGCTCAAAAGAGAAGATTCGCGCCCTGGCGAAAACCACAGGACGACGCAGACGAACCGGCAGCGTTCCGGCGTTGCCCGTCGGCGAAGAGACGCTTATGCCCGCTGAAAACTACGAGATCGTCGAGACGGAGTTCGCAAAGGGAGACTGAGGCGATGGACAAGAGGATGCAGCCTTACTCTGAACTTATCTCGAAATTGGCGGACCGGAATGAGTCCGTTCGAGATGACGCGTTGAGATTGACGTTGGAATTGCCTTTGCAGGATCTGGAACAGATTCTTAGCTCTGAACTTTTCAATCGTAGTCCCCATGCGTGGGACATCGCAGGGTGGGCTGTATTCGGTATAATCAATTCATTGAGCGTCGCTGTTTGGTTCGGAGTCTCTTCCGAGTTCCCATTCAGTTTTGGAAGACAGTTATTTATTTCCGTCCTATGCGCCGTCGTCATGTACGCGACGTTTCGAATGACTCGGAGCTTCAATATTAAAGGCAAAGCGGAGGCGAATCTGATTTCGCTGTCTCAAAAAGCTTGTTGTCGCATGATCGCCAATCTCAAAGGGGTAAGTCGTCTCGGAGTTATCATAAACGTGATTGAAAGTCAATACAAATCTAGAAAACAGAATTCAATCTATCAAGACAGATTAGCAGCCGTACCGGACTGGCAGAGAATTCCCCTTTACGTCGCTATTCGGAGGATCACTCTTGAGGCGGAAGTTGAGCGCGGAGTGTCGTTTACGAAGTCTCAATTAAAAGCGTTTTCGAGCATTGTTCGGGTTGCGCTCGTAAATGACGAAGAGATGGTGATCGGCAGTATGCGAGTACTGGCTGAAACTGGAGACAAAAGAACGAGGTCTTTTTATCAGGAAATCATCAATTCCGAAATTCATTCTCAGGAAGTGAGATTTGCCGCACGAGCAGGAATGGAACGTCTCACCCAACGTCTGTCGGATGCGAAAGACGGCTCCAGACTTTTGCGAGCCGCTTCCGCCCCGGTCTCCGTTCATGAACTACTGAGACCCGCGAACTCACTGAAACTTGAAACCGACAGCTTCAATCTCGTACGTCCTTCCGCTAAGGAAGAAGCGGTTCAGAAGCTGAATGTCGGGGGGTAGCCGCAGCGAAATGCAAATGCAGAGGGTAGAGAACCGCGAAATACGCGAAAAAAATGCAGTTACGATTGAATACAAAATGCAACCAATACAAGATGTAAAAATGACGATTTAACTTACGTTGCGCTCCATTTTGCCTAATTTCAACAACTTGAAATTAGGAAACCGTATTCGTATTCCTTCAGTGCGTTCTGAAATCACTTCCATGAATAATCTTCGTGTTTTTTGTATTCGCATTTTTTTCGCGTATTTCGCGTATTTCGCGGTTTTTAATCTCCGAATTTGCATCCGTATTTCGCGGTTCTTAATCTCCGAATCTGCTTCCGCATTTCGCGGTTCTAGTCTCTCTGCATCTCCAATCTCAGCCTATGACTTTTTTAACGCCATTTTTTCTAGGGGCTCTTGCGCTTGTTGGAATTCCGCTCCTGATCCATTTGATTCGACGGCGAAAACTTCAGGTCGTCAAGTGGGCGGCAATGGAGTTTCTCAAGGTTTCTCAGCGCAAACAGAGTCGCAAACTCCGCATCGAAGAGATTATTCTCCTGTTGTTGAGAATGCTTATCGTCGCGATCGCAGTCATGGCGTTCGCACGCCCCGTACTTCGAGCCATCGGCTTGCCTCTCCTCTCCCAAAACGCTCGAGTTTACGCCGTCATCGTCCTCGACAACTCTTTCAGCATGAGCGCAAAGGGGTCGGATGGGCGAACTTCTTTTCAAAGAGGACAGGCGGCAGCGCTGGAATTGACGGCGAGGACTCTTCGTGACGGCGACGCGATCTCGCTTGTCGCGCTTTCAGACAGACCGGAAACGATCATCGAAGCGCCGAGTTTCGATCGCATTCTAGTGCGCAAGAAGATCGAGGCTTTGCGAGAAGGCGACAGAGCGACGGACTATTCCGCAACCGCTCAAAGAGTGGCAGCCCTCCTCTCAAGATCAAAATCCCCCATCAAAGAGGTTTATTGGATCACCGACGATCAAAAAGACGCCTGGACGAACAGCAAAAAAGAGAGCGCCAGGACTGCCTGGGAGGAAATCGGGAAGCAGAGTCGCCTTTTGTGGGTTTCAGTGGGGGGCGGCGAGAGGGACAGAGAGAACCTCGAAGTGCAGACGCCGGTTCTTGGCAGCGAACTAGTGACGCCGCAGTTGGCGACGCGAATCTCCGCTCGAATCGTCAATCACGGGATTAGGCCTCGTGATAAGGTGCAGGTCAATCTCCTGATAGACCGCGTCCCGAAGGGTTCCACTATCGTCTCGCTTCCTCCGGGAGGCTCCGCAAACGCGGAGTTTCTGCATCAGTTCATCGCGCCGGGAACTCACGCGGGCGCGATTTCGCTCAATGAACCCGAAAGCGCGGACTCGCTCACGCATGACAACTCCGCTCCCTTCGCCATTCGGGTGCGCGACAGAGTGCGAGTTCTGGTCCAAGATCCGAAACCCTCCGCCAATCCCGTCAACTCCGAAAGTTACTTTCTGATGAAGGCGATGGCTCCGGACGATTCTCTTGAGAGCCTCGCGCCCAAATTGCGAGAAGGGTCGGGACTTGGCGGCGTCACGCTAAGGGACTATGACGTGATCGCTCTTACCGATCTCTCCGGCATTTCCCCCAACGACAGAAACGCTCTCGGCGAGTATGTCAAAGCTGGCGGGGGACTGTTCCTTTTTCCCGGTCCCGACACGGACGCGCAACGCATCAACTCCGACATGGGGGTCGCAGAATTGCTCCCTGCTAAAATTGGAGCGCGTAAAAACTTCTCCGACAAGGATGCGGTCAGGCTGGCTCCCAACACGATCACTCATCCGGCGCTCGCACGATTCAAGGAGAGCGCCGACATGAACCTCGGGGGGGCGCTTTTCACTTCCTACCAGACTCTGGAACCAGTGAATGACGAGAAGAATTTGAATGCAGTGAAGGTGATGTTGCGATTCACGAACGGCGACCCCGCTCTTGTGGAGCGACAATTAGGTTTGGGACGCGTAATTCTCTCTGCAAGCGGAGCCGGAAGGTCATGGAACGACCTTCCGTTGCAATCCGCGTTCGTGCCTTATGTCTACCAACTAACGCTCTATCTGGGGCAGGGCGCGACCTCGCATAGAAACCTTCGACTGGATGAGCCGCTTTTTCTCTCGCTTCCTCTGCAAGACAAGGATCGTCAGGTTCAAATTACTTCGCCGGACGGCAAAAAGACGACGCTGAACACTGGCTTGGATGCGCGGGGAGTCACTTTCAACTTTACAGGAACCGCTCGCTCCGGATTATACGGAGTGGCTGTAGCGGGGAGTAAAACGACGGATGCCTTCGCAGTAGGGCTTCCCGCCGGAGAGTCCGACTTAGCCTATGCCGACCCGAAGGAGTTTGCGATTACTGCCGGCGTCCCCGCGAACGCTTTGTCGGTTGTCTCAAATGCCGGCGAACTCTCTAATCAAGTCCGACGCGCTCGATACGGGGCGGAGGTCTGGCAACCCCTTGTTTTCCTAGTTATCGGACTGCTCTTCCTGGAGAGTTTGCTAGCTAGACTGTTCGGCAGAAGAGGGTAGCTGTATGGAAGGAGTCCTGTGAATTCTGAACTGCAAAAAGCCTTCGATGCGACTGAGAGGCAACGCGCCGAACTCAAAGTCGCGGTCAGTTCGTTGAGCGAAGCTCAACTAAACTGGATTCCCGACAATTCCGCCTGGAGCATTCTTCAGATCGTCGATCATCTCGTACGCAGCTCCCGCTCAGTCCAAAAAGCCTTCGCGACCGGCGTACAGGAGCCTGAGTTCCCAATCCTCCGCCTTTTGCCTCAGTCTCTCCGAAGAACGCTCATTCTGGGCGCACTGAATCGCGATCTGACTTTGCCAGTGCCTTCAAAGGAGTTGAAACCTGGCTCAAACGCCAGCCTCCCGGAGTTGTACTCAAATTGGGAAACAGTGTCCCACGACATTCGGAGCTTTATCGAACCGCTGAACGGCGATGAAAAGAAATACACTCACGCGGCGATGGGGCCGCTCACTATTTTGCAAACTTTGGAGTTGGGGCACGTGCATACAGCCTATCACTCACGCCAAATCGAAAGACTTCGAAATCGTTCAGGTTTTCCAGGCTAGCCTCAACGAACTTTTTCGAGGCGATGATTTGGAAGCGTTTCAGATTTGGCGGAGGTTCGGGGCGCAGGCGCCGCAAGACTCTCATGCAAACGAATTCCAATAAAATAGCCGTCCTGCATTTTGCAGGACGGCTATCAGTTTCCAGGTCGAAATAAATCGATCTATTTGCGTTCGATCAACACATGTCCCGTTGCCGGATCAAAGTTGACTTTCAAGTCCATCGCATCTCGGAAGAAAGAGAGAGGAACGATGGTTCGACCATGATCGAGGTAGGGAACGGCTTCAAGCGAGACTGGAAGGTTGTTTACTTTAGCCTGTTTGTCGCCGATGCTGATTTCGATCAAGCGATCCATGTCCGTGGCTCGCAGTTTCTTAGTGTCGTTGAACCAGGTCACCTCGCCGCCGGATTTCTCGAAGATGGCACGGAATGGGGCAAGGGGAAGACCGTGCTCCACTCTCGGCGCAACATCGAACTGAATGAAAGCGTTTTCGAAGGAGACCTCGAATGTCTTCATCCCTGCGGGGGCGCGAAGCGGAGCGGGTTTCGCTTTTGGAGAGATTGTCGCAGTGCGAGCAGTTCGCGTTGCAAGATGTCGCTCCGTGCCAGGTCGGAGGGCGATCCCTCCGGGGCGGTCGAAATTGGACTCGTTTCGTGCAAGTAGAGTTTCAGGTCGAACGATGGAGACCTGATCTCGCGGGCTGGAGAGGAGCGCAGTCAACGCGGGGGAAACATGCGAAGGGGCGTTTAGGAAAGCGGGCGGGGTTCCGATAGGAGTCGCGAGGGAAGCGGCGGGCGGGGTGGTGTTTCTAGTTGCGGTCGGAGTTTCAACGCCAATTCGGGCGAGGAGGTTTCGAGATGGCGAGAGATCTTCAGGAGCCATCGTGCGGACGACGCCTGTCGAGTCCGAAAGGGTAATCGGGAAAGCGCTGAGATCGGCGATGAAGTCGAACCCGGTTCCTGCGATCTTCGGCATTCCGATAGCAGGAATTCCCGTCTTGCTAGCGGTAGGAAGCGTCGGTTGTATCTTTGTGAAACCGCCGACGTTTTTGATCGTAATAGGAATCATGAGCTTCTGGAGAGAACGCGCATTATCTACGCTGAAGACTTCAACTTCGATCATATGCGAGCCGTTTGAGAACTTCGTGCTGTCCAAGTTGTAGACGTAAGGCGCGTAGTTCGACATTTTTAGGAACTCATTGTCGAGCACAAAGGAGACGAATGGTTCGCCAAGCGAATCATCCACTTTGATCTTGATCGGAACGACGC
>JAYVOT010000563.1:0-5940 GCA_043757795.1 Chthonomonadaceae bacterium
AAAAAAATCTGCTCTACTGCGGAGACTTACTCTATCATGGCGGCTCCTCACAATGTCGGCGGGGTCGTCACGACAGTGGCGAGCCTTCACCTGCTTTTCACCCTTCGCAACGCCAAATGCCTGGAACACTTCAACGACTTCGTAGACTCGGACATTAAAAAAGTCGCGAATCCTTACCCGGAAGTCAAAGACGGTTACTTTTCTCTTCCGCAGGGTCCCGGCTGGGGAATCGAGCTTGATGATGCCTGGATCGAAGCGAACAAAGCGGATATCTCTAGCGGCGTTCCGATATCGGACCCCGGACTAAATATGTTCGTGAAAGCGGACTGGAGCAAGCGCGGCAATTGACACGCAAAGCATTGAAATGGGGATCAATCCCGCCTTGCATAAGGCAACGGAGTTCGAAATCCGGTTCTTTCAAGGCAACTATGACTTTCGTCAGAGAAGACTGCCCACCTCGCCTTATGCAAGGCGGGGTGGGCGCGGTTTCGCGCATACCCCATGCCTTCGCACCCTTAGTCGATTGAAATTTGAGCGAATATGATTAAAAGCGTGGTTGTTATCGGCGGCGGTCTTGCAGGGATAGCGGCAGGTACGGCTCTTTCGGAAGCCGGTATGCAAGTGGAGATCATCGAAAAGCGTCCGATGCTTGGCGGGCGCGCCTCTTCCTTCTTCGATCCGAAGACGGGAGATGCGACGGACGAGTGCCAGCACGGAACAATGCGTTGTTGCACTAATCTTTCCGATTTGCACGAAAGATTAGGAGTCAGCGACAAAATCGAGTATCACAAAGCCATTCATTTTCTAGATAGAAAGGGCGTTCGATCCGTTATCCAGGGTTGCGGTTTGCCGGCGCCTCTTCATACTTCTCTTTCTTTTCTTCTTTTCAAGTCGCTTTCTCTCAAAGACAAACTCTCTATAGCTCGCGGCATGATGGGGATGATCCGGGCAAAAATCGATCCGAAACACGATCAAAAAGACATCGCTCGGTGGTTCCTAGAAACTAATCAGACCGAGCAAGCCGTTTCGAGGTTCTGGCGTCCGATTCTTATCAGCGCCTGCAATGAAGAGCCAGAGCGAATCTCTTGCGCCAATGGCTTCAAGATTTTCCGAGACGGGTTTCTATCGCATCCTGAAGCGTTTCATTTCGGGATTCCGAAGGCTCCGCTAGGCATTCTTCATACTCAACCTGCTATCCGCTACTTGAATGAACGCGGCGGCAAAGTTCGTTTGAAAACCATTGTAGAACAGGTTCATTTCGATGAGGGACGAATATCCGGGGTGAGTCTGCAAACGGGAGAGCGTTTGCAGGCGGACGCGTACATTTCGGCCTTGCAGTTCGATCTCCTCTTAAAACTTTTGCCGACTGAACTGAAAAAAGGAATTCCGTATTGGGAAAATCTGTCGCAAATCGAACTCTCTCCCATCGCCGGAGTTCAGATTTGGTTTGATCGAGTGATCGATTGTCCTCCCGCCCTCTCGCTTTTGGATCGCAAGACGGAATGGATCTTCAACAAAACCAAGAATTTCAGCGGAATGACTCAGAGCAACGGAGATATTGGCGCCAGGGTTATGCCGACAAACTTGCATGCGAGTGTCAGCACCCACCTGAGCATGGTGCTAAGCGCCTCTCGACCCTATGCCAATATGTCGAAAGAGGAGTTGCTCGCGTTGGTTTTGAAGGATGTGGAAGAGGCTTTGCCGGACGCAAAGGGAGCGCGTTCGCTCCGCACTCAGATTGTTCGTTGGCCCAAAGCAACGCTCTCTCCAATGCCGGGTTCGGACGCTCTTCGCCCGGATCAGCGCAGCCCGATCTCAAATCTCTATGTGGCGGGGGAGTGGACTAGAACCGGGTGGCCCTCTACTATGGAGGGAGCGGTACGTAGCGGCTACCTTGCAGCGGAACGACTGCTCGAAGACTTTGGGACTTCGCGCCAAATCATCGTTCCCGACCTGCCCGAATCTTGGCTTTTTCGACTGCTGAAAGGGTAATTCTTGTTGGGAAACTATTTGTTGCGCCCTGATGGTGCGTGAGATGCGCCATCAATTGGAGACTTGATTTCGAGAAATAAACTCCCTGTCTCAGCGACATTCCGCCGTCCGCGCTTCGCGCAGGAGAGAGGCGTTCGGAACGAATGCGGAGCGCAGGCAGAGCGGACGCGCTATGGTGAACAGGAATTTGACCCTGAGAATTTGATGGCAGGTTGTTCCAACCGCTTCTTATCCAATCCGGGTTCAAGAGAGCAGGAATAGGCATATTCCGCCATGAATAATAGATAGGGTTGTTTTGGGAGTTGCTTGCGCCGCCGCCTCACATTTCTTTACAAGGACTTGAACGCGCTATGAGCCGCTGTTAGCAGTTGTTGAACGTCCTCATCAGTCATTGCTACGGACAAGAACGCCGCCTCGAATTGCGACGGGGGCCAGAAGACTCCCCCTTCAAGCATCATTTGAAACCACTTGCCGAACCTGTCGACGTCAGAGGTCTTTGCGGAGGCGTAGTCGGTTACTGCTTTCGCCTCAGTGAAGAAGACTGTCAGCATTGAGCCGAACTGATTGACGACGACGGGAATTCCCGCCGTTTTGGCGGAATTTCGTAGCTCCTCGGCGATTTTCGCCCCCATCTCATCGAGGCGATTATAGAGAGAGGCTTTCCCTTCAAGGAGCATGGTCAAGGTCTCAAGACCGGCTGTCACCGCCACCGGATTGCCGGAAAGCGTGCCCGCCTGATAGACGGGTCCGACGGGGGCGACAACGTCCATGATCTCCGATTTCCCCCCGTAAGCTCCCAACGGCAACCCGCCGCCGACGATTTTCCCGAGCGTCGTCATATCCGGCGTCACGCCGAATCTCTCTTGCGCGCCTCCGAACGATAAGCGGAACCCGGTCATTACCTCGTCGAAAATAAGCACGCTACCGCTTTTCGTCGTAAGCTCGCGCAACGTTTCGAGGAAACCGGGCACGGGAGTCACGCATCCCATATTGCCGACTACAGGCTCCAAAATTACGCAAGCGATGTCGTCTCCCTGCGAATCGAAGAGTTGTTTTATTGCGGGAAGGTCGTTGTAGGGGAGCGTGAGGGTGTCGGCGGTGACTGCCGGCGGAACTCCCGCGCACTCCGGAAGCCCCAGAGTCGCAACGCCGGAACCTGCCTTCGCAAGCAGGAAATCGGCATGTCCGTGATAGTTTCCCTCGAATTTTACGATCTTGTTTCTTCCCGAATAGCCTCTTGCGACGCGAATCGCGCTCATCGTCGCTTCCGTTCCGGAGGAAACCATACGCACCTTTTCAATCGAAGGAACCGCTGCGATGATCGCCCTGGCAAGTTTGACTTCGAGTTCAGTCGGCGCTCCGAATGTCATTCCACGCGACAGTTGTTCCTTAATCGCTTTGACTACGCGCGGCGGAAGATGTCCGAAGATGAGCGGACCCCATGACCCGATGCAGTCAAGGTAACGGTTGTCGTCCGCGTCAAAAAGATAGGCTCCTTCGCCGCGCTCCATGAAGATCGGCTTCCCGCCAACCGCTCGAAACGCCCTCACGGGGGAGTTGACGCCGCCCGGTATCACTCGTTGCGCCTCGCCGAAAATCTCTAATGATTTGTCATGCCTCAATGGTCGCTCCTGCCGCAAATTTTATTAAAAATCCTAGTGTCATTGTACCCGTACACTGGAAAGGGATGCAAATGCGGGATCAACCAGGAAATGATGAGAGAACAAGAACCGCAAAATACGCGAAATACGCGAAAAAATACGAATACGAAGGGATGCGAACTAGCCCTTCAAAAAATAATTTTGACGGATACGAAATGAGATTATCAAACAATTCTCTTGCATCCATTCCGTTTATTTCGCACCGCTTTCACTGGTTGAAATCGCATTTTGTATTTTTGCGTTTCGTCTTCTTATTTTTTCGCATTTGTTTTTTCACGAATAGTGCGTATTTCGAGATTATTCCTGCTATCTTATTTACATTGTTGCCGTGGTTAAATTTTCTTGTGTTACTGTCCGAAGAAGGTGGAAGATGCCTGATCGCAATCTAATTTGGAATCGCTCGCGACTACGGTTCGCGTTGATTGGAGCGGTCGCCTGCCTGATTGCCGGGCTGTGTGCGGAAGCGATCTTCGCAAAGCTGGACTCGGGCAGAATCCTGCGCGAGAGCCATACGCCTTCCCTCCTGTTCGTTACATTTCCGGAGACGACTGTCGTGAGTAGGACGCCTCCGCAACCTTCCAATGACGGAGAGATGCAACGCCGATTGCACAGTATGGGTGCGGCTACTGGGGACGTGCAGATATCGCTCGCTTGGAACGGGCGTAATGACCTCGATCTCTCCTGTCAAGAGCCAAGCGGGGAGTCCATTGACGGATACAATCAGCAGTCGCGCGCAGGCGGGCAGTTGGATGTCGATATGAATCCCACCGATGACGGACTCATCTCCGCGTTCTCGAAGGCGAAGTTGATCGCGCGAACAGGTCGCCTCTCGAGCGACCACCGAACAGGGACCTCTTCAACTCCCGTCGAGAACATTGTTTGGACAGGAGTGCAGGCTCCCACCGGTCACTATCGTGTTTTTGTTCATCAATTCTGCAACAAAGAGGGGTCTGCGAGCACGCCGTTCTGGATCGAAGTCAAAACGAGAGGGAGTGTGAAACGGATCAACGGTTCCGTCGGAAAGGAGGATTTCGCAAAAGAGGCGATAGACCCTCAGTTGGCTTTTGAGTTCGACGTTCCTCCTGTCAATGTCGGCGCTGTTCCAATGCCGGAGCGGCGCGAATCCGGCGCTGTCGAGGCGCAAAATTACGCACGCACTGCCTTCTCTCTCGTTCAACTCTGGCGCTCGCTTCTTGTCTCATCCGTATGGGGAGGTCTCATGGGGGTGATCTTACCGCTTTCGTTCAAAATAGCTCAAACACGCTATCGACGGGAGAAGCCGGGCTCGTTTGAGAGCGGACTATCTACAGCGCTTTTTGGTTTGTCCGCCGGCGCTCTTTTCATCATTTCAGGTCAATTCGTGATGGCTATCGCGCTCACGGCAATCTCCTACTCCGCCTACGCCTCCGGTCACGTTGCAGGGTGGTTGTTGTTTGGCGGCTTCTTCGGAGCGGCCGCAGGCGGCATCGTCTCGAATCTTCCCAGGATTCCGGCTATCTTCGCGGGGGTTTTTGCGGCGGCTCTCTCTTCCGCCCTTTGCCAAACGATGTATGGGGCGGAAGGCGGCACGATTGCGCGAGTCCTTTCAGCGGCGATTTTTGGGGGTTGTCTCGGAATTTTAATCGTTGTGCAGGAGAGTGAGGAAGAGTCTACAAAAGAGGAGACGCATTCGCATTTTTCACGGCAGGAAAGGTTTCCTTATCAAGGAAGAAGTTCGAGAAGCCGATCCGTAGGCGGATTGGGGACAAGAAAGAACGACAAGAGTGGGGATCGATAGACATCGGCGCTCATTTTTCACTGAGGATAGTCTTGCAGGCATGCTGAGATTCGAGGGAGTGCGGGAACTAGTAATTTCCCATCCGGACGCTCCGGGTATTGAAAGCGTCAGGCATTTGAATAGGCATCCTACGTACGCGAGTCCGCCGAAGGAGGCGTTGTATCCCGTGCGAAGCGCCGCTAAGACGGAGAATTTATTTCAGAGACTCTGTGCTCTGAAGATGAATTTGCGAGAGCCTGTTCTGTTTGTTCGACTTAAATAGCTGATGTTATGCAGTCCTGACGACGAAAGGATTTTTTCGAGAGCGCTTTTGAATCCCATGACTAAAGTCACGGTCTCGGTGGCGCTTCGCGCCGTATGTCCTTCGGACATGAGTCCCGACTTGCCTGCCCGTAGGACTGCCATTCCTGTACCAGTTTGCAGGGGCGTCTCTCGTTGAGCATACTCCGCACCTTGAGTATCGTGTGCGAAGCACACACGGCGGAACGCCACCCAGACCGTGACTTTAGT
>JAYVOT010000564.1:0-1632 GCA_043757795.1 Chthonomonadaceae bacterium
ACGATCCGCTTGCCGTCCGGAGAGAAGGCGACTGTTGTCACAGCAGCCCCAGAAGGTTTTAATACGAATAACAGTTTTGCAGTAGCGACGTCCCAGATCCAAGTCGCTAAGTAGCTGTCGGTTGTCGCTAATTTCGTACCGTCCGGGGAGAAAGCGACGCATCTCACTGTGGTTTCATGTCCTACAAAAATATGCGGCAGTTTGTAATTTTCTTTGACATGCGGAAAGTCGCCGGAAACAACGTGTATGATTGATGCCGTCTTCAAGTTGCCTTTAAAAACAACTGCTATTGAGCTTTTTTTGGGAGGATTCGGCTCATAGAGTACGTCAACCGTTTTAGCCTCGCCAGGTTTCAATTGCAAAGAGATCGGACCGCTGGGAGAAAGCGCAAAACCGGCATTCGTATCCACTGTCACTGTGACGACCTGCGACTGCTCGCTAGTGTTCTCGACTGTGAACTGCTTTGGAACGATCCTGCCGGGCGGAAGAGACGCCTCCGCCGTCGTAAAGCTCAGGAAGGCGGGAGTCACTTTCAGTTCCGGTGTGACGGAGAAGTCGCCTTTTAGCGGAATGTTCCAGATGGGACCCGGCGCATCGACTTCGATCTGCAGTTGCGCGAGCGATTTTTCCAAAGAGTGGGGATGATATTTCAGCGACAATTTGAAGCTTTCCCCCGGCTTCATCGTCTTCGAGTCGAAATTCCCCCCCAGAGTGAACGCTTTGAAGTTGGCTCCGAGAAGTTGAATCTTCTTGATCGTCACGGGGCGCTTCAGGTCATTTGAGAAGACGATGTTCGCTCCCTGTTCCATCCCGACCTCGTAAGCTCCGAAGTCGATCCCGGCGTCGTTGAAATTCAGTTTCACCTGCTTAGTATCGATCTCAACGGGCGGCTTGGGGGGAAGAAACTTCAGGGTCGTCAATAGAAACAGACCGCAGAATAACCCGATAAGCGAGCCGATTACGGGGATGGAAAGGTTCCAACCCAACTCTTTCACTCCCTCGCGAAACAGCAGCGGCGAGCCGGTTCCGCCCGGTTTTCGCTTCAGCAGGGTTCGCAGGACAGGGCGGCGTTTCAGGTCTTCAGGCGTTATCTCGCTTAGCGCTTTGCCGAGCGCCTGTCTTGTCGCGGGTCCCGGCTCCGCCGCCCAACGTTGCGTGGCGATCTCCAACTGATGGTTCGCCTCCGCGTAGCTTCCATCCGGGGGCACGCTCTTCTCCATCAATTCGACGATAAGGAGACGTCCGGCGCGTTCGAGATTTTTGTCAAGGTTTGCGATCAGCATCTCGCGCCAGGATTCGGGGATTCGCCCTTCCCGAAACCACGCGAGCCGGGAAAGAAGCATCAAATTCTCAGCCGTGAAGAGCGTCTTCGGCGCCTCCTTAAGCGCTCCCAACCTCAGCGTCAAACTCCAGGTAAGCTCCGGGTAGAGGGCGCAGAGTCGAAGCCAGAGAAAGGCGTCATCGCCCAGAAATTTTTTGACCACGCCAAGTCGTTCGTAGTTGTAGCTATCCGGAAGTGTCGGGGCGACGCCGGGAAGGGTGCGAAGCCGATCTTCGCTGAGTCTCGTGTTCCTCGTGAGACGCTTCAAAAAATCTTGCAGTCCCTTAACGTTCGCCGGGAAAAGCCAGAAC
>JAYVOT010000565.1:0-1626 GCA_043757795.1 Chthonomonadaceae bacterium
GATTTCAGAATAATCCGGGCTATTTGAAATCGTTTGAGTGGTGACATAAGGGAGTTCCATCCCGACCTGCCCGATCACGTCATGCACGAAATGACTGCAATCCGAAGTGGATCCGCCTTGCGAAGCGTCGCCTCCCATATGATAGGTCACTCCGCGCTCATTGTAATTCGCCGCCGTGTCCTGCGCCGCCAAAAGGATGTCCGCCCCCATCTCTTGATTGATAATAACCGCCATGTCATCGCCTCCTGAAAAAGTTCGCGAATTGCGTCGCCCTGCTATTCAAACGTAATTTTGACAGGAAAAGTTTCATCGTATCTGCGCAAATCAGCAGTTTCGGATTCCGTCAAAGTTGCAATTTCACTCCCTGTACGGGTACACTGAGTCACTGTTTGAAACTCAGGAGGCTCCGCTTCATGTACAACCCCCAGAATCCTCTCATCGTTCAATCCGACCGTACCGTACTGCTGGAAGTTGACAACCCTCTTTATGAGCTATGCAGGGACAACCTTGCAGGCTTTTGCGAACTCATCAAAAGCCCCGAACACATTCACACCTATCGCCTGACTCCTCTTTCGCTTTGGAATGCACGCGCCGCCGGGATGACTTCCGAAGAGATGGTGAAAGTCCTGAATGAGTATAGCAAGTACGACGTTCCAGGTAACATTCTGCATGACATTCACGACTATGTCGGGCGATATGGGCGCCTGAAACTATACAAAGAGGACGGTTGCCTGCTGTTGCGGTCTGAAGACAACCTCTTGATGACGGAGATTCGACACAACAAAAACCTTCAAAAATACCTCCTCGCCTTACGCGATGCGCGTACCGTCGAGATTCCAATGTTGGAACGCGGACGCCTCAAACAGGCGCTTCTCAAATTCGGTTTTCCAGTCGAAGATCTCGCAGGCTACATCGAAGGGGACGCACTCGAATTCGGACTGCGTGAAATCGCTCGCAGCGGCAAACTTTTTATGCCGAGGGCCTATCAAGAAGATGCGGCCTCTGCCTTCTGGCAAAACGGCGCAGCAACTGGCGGAAGCGGCGTTCTTGTCCTGCCCTGCGGAGCGGGGAAAACGATTATCGGGATTCAGGCGATGGTGAAAGCGCAAATGCAGACGCTCATCATATGTACCGGAATCACGGCGGCAAGGCAGTGGCGAGACGAAATACTCGATAAAACGACTCTTTCGGAAGACACTATCGGCGAGTACAGCGGAGAAAAGAAAGATATCAAACCTGTCACGATCGCCACATATCAAGTTTTGACAGTGCGTAAAAGAAAAAAGAAATCCGGCGAAGAAGAGACTACTGAGGAACTGATCGACGACGGCAAAGACGATTGGGACCTGAACGCATTAGCTCAGGAGTCGGCGCAACAGGCGGAGGGCTATCTCAATCTCGATCTCTTCAGTCGTCAAAACTGGGGAATGATCATTTACGACGAGGTTCACCTGCTCCCTGCACCCGTCTTTAGGATTACTTCCGAGATTCAGGCGAAACGAAGACTAGGTCTTACAGCCACCCTCGTTCGAGAAGACGGGCGCGAGGACGACGTGTTCACCCTCATCGGACCGAAAAAAGCGGATGTTCCCTGGAAAGTTCTAGAGAAGCAGGGTTGGATCGCCA
>JAYVOT010000566.1:0-5906 GCA_043757795.1 Chthonomonadaceae bacterium
TGACGAGCAACACTTCGATCTGAGGAAGTTTCAGTCGAACGATCGCGTTCGCCGTGGTTTTATCCGCGATCCATTGAAACGCTCGAATCAACGTTTTGCCGTTGCCGTCCACAATATCGGAAGTGGGGCGCTTGTGCAAGAGTTCTTCAGCTGTCGGGGTAGTAAGAATGTATCTCGTTGAGAACATGCTCAGGATGTCCTCGGTCGTTCCGGTCGGACTGTAAAGACGAACGATCGTCTTGCCGCCGATGCTCTCAACGAGGGATTCCAGAACTTGCAGAGTTGCGACTGCGTTCTCTTCCGCGACGATGACGCCATCGGAATCTACCACAGGCGAAGCGAAGCGCAAGGTCATAAAGTGGTCTTTGTGAACTTCAGCTCGGATCAGCTTGCCCTGATCGTCTTTTATTTCTATGTTTTTATAGAGCCAGAAGCGACTTAAGACGTCTTCGATTTTCATCTCAAGGGGCTTGAGTGCGGGTTCAAACGCGTTTAAGGCGCGGAGCAAAGTGGTGACGGGGAATTTTCGCGTCTGCCCGATTCTGACTGAGACCATGTGGCTGTTGTCAGTTTCAATGTCCACCCAGGCTCCCTCTTGCGGGATGATTGTGGCGTAATAGAGCACTTTTCCGGAGAAGTCCAGGTTGTCTTTAAAGTAGACTCCGGGGGATCGCGCCAGCTGACTCACGACGACGCGCTCTGCACCATTGATGATGAACGTGCCTTTATCGGTCATCAGGGGCAGATCGCCGAGGTAGACTTCGCTTTCGATCTCTTCTTTAGTAGCCTGTCTTAGCAACACTTTGGCTTTTATCGGAGCTTCGAAAGTCATGTCGCGGTCGCGGCACTCTTCAATAGGATATTTCGGTTCGCCGAGCGTAAAATCGGTCAGCGAGATCGAGGTATTGCCTGTAAAATCATGGATGGGTGAAAAAGATTCAAATAGTTCCTGCAGACCATGTTCAAGAAACCAACGGTAGGAGTCAAGCTGCAGTTCAACGAGGTTTGGAATGTCGACAACGTGGCGGGTCTTTTTAGCTAGACCTTGGATTTCCTTCATGCGGGGTTCTCCTCCTCTGACACACGAAACTATATGATAACATAGATTAGTACGTATAGTCAATGCTGAATCGTGTCATGCTTTGAACAATTTTAGAAAACTATCTGCAAAAGTAGGAGGATTTCGGGATTTGGCATGAGTTGTGCAGACGGTTGGCGGATTTTCGATTTTTTGGAGAAAGATTCGCTTGAATTCGATCCTCTGAACTCGGATAAGGCGGATGGAGCACGATAGTTTATTTCAACGCCGCAATACTGGGTGGGAGCTTATATTTCAATCCTTCAAGACGACGCCATTTTGATCGAAGGATTTACTTTTCCTAGCCCATCCTTCTATAAAACCTATCTGATTTCAGAAGAATCACTCGATCGACCACGAGTCGACGACGGCGGGATGCTGAAGTCGACGTGCAAAAGTATCCCTGCAAATACGCGGGGTTGTTGATCCCAAAAGCGAATGACCGAAAAACTCAACAGACGGCGTAGCCTGTGTGCTTGCGAACATTTTCAGGGTGGAAGGCGGGAACGAGGTCCTCTTTAGCGACGCCTGCTGCTTCAAGAGCGTAGCCGATGCCGTCCTCTGTGCCATCGTATTGAATCCAGACTTTCCCGTTGATAAGGTCGAGATGCACAAGATTGAAATAGATTCGATTTTTAGAGTCCAGCCAACCGACCGAGACGATGATGTATCGGTCGTTTTTCTCATCGAATACCGCCTCGTTTGTCACCTTGTCGCCGGAATATCTTCTTTCCGTCAGAGGCGAAATCGTATCTCGGATGATCTTCCTGTAACGTTCTATCTTATCCATTGTCGAATCTCCTCAAGGTCTTCATCGAAAACGATGATCTGCAACGCACGATTTTCGAGGAACAGTTTTCCAATCCCTTTTACAAAAACCGCCTCGTACATCTCTTCACGAATTGCTAGAAAAAGCGTTCTGTCGCGATGCGCCGGGGATTTTCTCAAAGCCAATTCATAAAGCCAGAACTGCCCCACCGCTTCTTTTAAGTCTTGCACGGAAGAGAGGCTTACGAAAGACTTGATCTCCACTGCAATTCGTTCTCCATCCCTATCTGCTGTTACAATCCGCTCTGCTCCAATGTCCACTAGAAGGGTGGTAGCGTCAATCTGAATTGTGAGGGGATCGTGAGTGACAGTCCAACCTTCTTTTATTAAGGCCCTCACAAACGAGTCGTGATAGATGTCTTTCGCTGCCATGCAAATTCTCCTGACCAGGCTTCTCGATTTTCCAAACATTTCGTTGTCGCGTCAAGTTTTCCGAGGGGCAAAAAGTTCTCACATCGGCAGTAGCGCTGTCCAAAATACGCTCCCGCCAGAGGCGCATTCGCAAAGCGGCTCTGCCCGATGGGAGAGTTCCCAACATTGAGATTGCATTGTTTCCCGCCCGAAGGGCTTCCCGCCGAATGCGCTACAGCGAAAAGGCTCTGCCCGTCGAAAGCATTGTTGGCGATGCGATTGTATTTTCTTCTTGAGATGACAAATCCCAACATCACTGTATTTTCCCGCCGAATGCACTACAGCGAAAAGGCTCTGCCCGTCGTGACAGTCGGCAACGAAATGGTACAACTGGTCGCTTTGAAGCAACGCCCCTCTATCCGAGTTCGAAAACATCATCCGATCAATCCTGCCACGCTATCGAGAGCTTCTTGCATTTTCTCAGGGTTCTTGCCGCCCGCCTGCGCGAAGTCCGGGCGCCCGCCGCCGCCCCCGCCTGCAATTTTCGCGACCTCACGAACGATGTTCCCGGCATGAAAACCCTTCGCGATCAAGTCTGTTGTGACTTTCGCCGCGAACATGACCTTGCCCTCCGAGAGGGAGCCGAGAACGACGATCACGGAGCCAAGGCGTTGCGCGGTCTTGTCTGCGAGGTTCGCGAGCGTTTCCGCATTCGCGTTCTCAATCGCTTTAGTCACTATAGGAACTCCCTTGACGAGGATAGCAGTCAACTCCTCAGTCTGCGTGCCGCCCTCCCGCAACTGCCGATTCTGTTTCTCCAGCTCCTGCGTTCTCGCCAACAGTTTTTCAATCGATTGAAGCAGGTTGCCGGGGTTCGACTTCAACAGAGCCTCCGCCTTTGCAAGCGTTTCCTGCTGTTTTTCGATATGATCGAACGCTCCCTGACCCGTTACCGCTTCAATTCTGCGGACTCCCGAAGCGACGCCCGTCTCGCGAATAAGCTTAAAAAGCCCGATTTGGGAGGTGCGCCCGACGTGGGTGCCGCCGCATAATTCCCGGCTAAATTCGGCTATCTCGATCATGCGCACGGTGTCGCCGTACTTCTCCCCGAAGAGCGCCATCGCGCCCTTCGCCTTCGCCTCAGCGATAGGCAAATCCTGATAAATCGTCACCTCGTCGTCGCGAAGTATCTCCGCGTTCACGATTTTTTCGACTTGCTCGATTTCAACAGGCGTCATCGGCGAGGTGTGCGTGAAGTCGAAGCGCAGGGCGTCTTCGGTGACTTCCGAACCTTTTTGGTGGACGTGCGCTCCGAGAACGGTTTGCAAAGCCGCCTGCATGAGGTGCGTCGCCGTGTGATTTCGGCGTATCCCGTCACGTCTTTCCGCATCGACCGATGCGTATATTCTCTGACCTATCTTCAAAACTCCGCTCTGAACCGCGCCAACGTGCCGGAAGATTCCCGCTGATTTTTTCGTATCTGCAACATGCACTAAAACTCCGTTGTTCTCTGC
Source organism: Chthonomonadaceae bacterium (assembly GCA_043757795.1). GTDB lineage: Bacteria > Armatimonadota > Chthonomonadetes > Chthonomonadales > Chthonomonadaceae > JAYVOT01. The sequence continues at coordinate 3,772 of JAYVOT010000566.1, forward strand.
AAAGACGAGATCGAAAAGGTGTCCTCTATCCCCGACCTGCCCGCCGGACTCCCCGTAGTAAGGGGTCTCGTCCAAAATTACTTCGACTTCGTCGCCCGCCTCCGCCTCCGCGACGCTTTCCCGGACGATCTCAGTCTCATCTTTGCCGTTGTGCATGGAAGTCGTTTTCTTTAGAACGAGGATCGCTTGAACGATAGCTTCGCCTTCGTTCGATTCATAACCGAAGAATTCGGTCGGTGAAAGCGGTTTGCCGTCGGCTCCTGCGATTTCGCCGCTCGATAGGAACAATCCTTTTTTGAGTGCGGATCCCTCTTTCGCGATCTCCCGTTGCCGCTCCGTTTCCTCTCGAAAACTTTCAAGATCGACTTCAATCCCGCGCTCTTTCGCGATGTCCGCTGTCAGTTCGACAGGGAAGCCATGCGTGTCGTACAGATTGAAAGCGTCTTTGCCGGAGATCATTTTCGTCGCCAGAACTTCAGGCGATACGATCACGCGCTCAAACTGCTTAATGCCGACGTCCAGAGTTCGCAGAAATTTGGTCTCTTCCAGCAGAATCTGGCTGAGGATAAACTCTTTTCGCTCCTTCAACTCCGTATAGAAACCACCCATCTGCTCAATAATCGAGGGTGCGATTTCGTGCAGGAACGGCTCCTCAAAGCCGAGCGCCTTCTTCCCGAAGCGCATCGCACGGCGCATGATGTATCGCAAAACGTAGCCGCGTCCCACGCGATCCGGCAATATTCCGTCGGCGATGCAGAAGACCATCGAGCGAGTATGCTCCGCGACCACACGCATTGCGAAGTCCGTCTCGCTCATTGTCCCGGTATAATCGATGCCGGAGAGTTCAGTGATTCTAGCAAGGATCGGCTGAAATAGATCGGTCTCAAACACGCTCGTTTTGCCCTGTGAGATGCATGCGATTCGATCAAAACCAGCGCCAGTATCGTTGTTTTTGGAGGGCAGGGGAGTCAGAATCGGCGTTCCCGCTGAGTCTTCGCTCCGATCAAACTGAGTGAAGACGTTGTTCCAGACCTCTAGCCAGCGTCCTGCATCGTCGTCGATGAGATAGCGTTCGGTAGGAGTGAGATGGGAATCGGCGTTCATCTCTTCAAGCGGGACAACTCTGTAGAACACTTCGGAACAGGGGCCGCAGGGCTGATTCGGTCCCTTGCTGATGACGCTTGCGGGCCAGTAGCACTTGTCCTCTCCAAGCCGATGAATCCTGTCTTCCGGCAATCCGATGACGTCATGCCATATGCGAAAAGCTTCTTCATCGTCGCTATAGACCGTCACGCAGAACCTGTGCGGGTCCAAGCCTACTACTTTGGTCAGGAACTCCCATGTCCAGGGAATCACATCCGCTTTAAAGTAGTCTCCAAAGCTGAAGTTGCCGAGCATCTCGAAAAAGGTGCAGTGAGAGTAGTCCCCGACGCTCTCGATATCGCCTGTTCGCACGCACTTCTGAACTGTGGTCACGCGGGTGTGAGAAGGAGTCGCTTTTCCCAAGAAGAACGGCATGAACTGTTGCATTCCGGCTGACGTGAAGAGGGTGGATTTATCCTCCGTTCCCAGAGCGTCTATCGGAATTAGAGGCGCGCTCGGCAAGTTGACATGCCCGCGTTGGGCGAAAAATTCGAGATATTTCTGACGCAGTTCATTGGCTAGCATGGTGAAAGCAGACTCCGGTAAATTCTTGATGGTTGGAAGCGATGGAAATTTTCAGCCCGAATAGTTTTTGGGATTGGCATCGATTGCAAAAGAATAAATCTGTCTCCCTCGCTCGAAAAGACAGCGATCCTAATTGAAAAGTATACACTAGATTCATTGGACAACGAAAACCTGATTCGTTGCGTCAAGTTTTAAGGTCGGGCGTAGCATTGTGAAAAAAACGCTTGCGCAAGAGCGCATTTGCAAAGCGGCTCTGCCCGATGGGACTGTTCCCAACATTGAGATTGCATTGTTTCCCGCCGAAGAGCTTCCCGCCGAAGGCGCTACAGCGAAAAAGCTCTGCCCTTCCAGACGACTTGCAACCCTGCAATACACCTCGTCGATCTAAGGAGTAGCCTCTCCAGCAAGCAGGCAAGATCAACTCCCCTGGGCGACTGAGCAGTTGAAAATAACTGATGTTACGCAGA
>JAYVOT010000567.1:0-5895 GCA_043757795.1 Chthonomonadaceae bacterium
GTTACTTCTTCGACGACAGTCTTGAGCGCGAAAATTTTGAATGGGGTTAGAGAGAGTTTATTGGCGTCTATACGCACCTGAATATCTGCGCTAGCGGGATAGTTTTTCTTATATGCCGTAGCGAGAGCGGACTCTACAGTCTCGATAAGCGTATCGAGCGGTATCTCCTTCTCTTTCGAGATTTGGTTCAGGACTTCAATAAATTCACCGGTCATATGTTGCGTCTCTCCCGCGACTCGTCTGTTCAACTCTCAATTTTAGAGAGACATTTCTCTCTCTTGCCAGGCTATTTCAACATGGAGCAAGCTCTGGATATTATTGAGAAGATAATAGAAAAGAGTGGGTGCGAACCCACTCTTTGAAGGCGAGTGTATTTTACTGTAGAAGATTATAGCACACGGTTGACCGAAAAAGCAAGATCAAACTCAACGCGCTAACGCCGGGAGAGGCGAAGTATCCAATCGTTTGAGTCAGGCGCAGAGAATTGTACGAAGCCTCCTCCATAGACTGCGGACTCTTGAAGCGATTCGCCCGTTCGAGGATTGCGCCAGGACACTAAAATTCGACCGGTCGCTTCGAGCAGGTCCAGCAGAATCGTCCCGCCTTTCTCAAAGTAGATCGCGTACTCACGGGCAGGATTGGATAAGGCGAATCTGGGCGTGTCCGTGATCGGCTTCGGTTCTTTCAGCGGATTTGTTTTCTGAATGAGTTCCTCCGCTTTCTGACGGCGTCTGCGGTCGCTTGGATTCTCTTCATCGCCTCCAAGCAACTCCTGACTGGGCGTAAGTCGGGAAAACTTCGTGGTAATGAAGAAAGCGCCCGCGTTGGCGCTCATCATCCAGACCGAATCATTGCTCGCTCCCGGCTCAAATGCCTTCACGTCGCCAACCCAGTACGCTCCTTGAAATCGAGATTCCCACATTCGTCTTCTTGCCAAGTCTTTGGGAATTCGTTTTCCTGCTTCTGCATCTAGAATAATGAGCGGTTTGTTCTCCTTTTGGAAGGCGGGAATAGCGTTCAAATCGCCGCCTCTCAAGGTGATGCAGTCTTGCCAACGCCCGTAATTCGGAATCACTCCGGAGGCGAAGGAGTTGTCAGCAACAGCGGAAACGGAAACCGCTCCCGGCGTAATCGCCGTGCGCAAATGGTGATAGGGATCATAGAGTCGAGTCAATTCCGCTAGTTCAGTGAGATTTTTTCGACTCTGTTGCGAAAGTTCACGTCCATCCCTCTCATAGAGATTCCAGACGACATCGAATGCAGCATATCGGGAGAGCATGTAGCCCCAAAATCGAAATAAGTTTTCACTGCCGAACCGCTGAAATAGAGAATCGTCTGCAATTCCCAAGCCTATATCCGGCACGATTCCTTTTGAGTTGCAGTAGGCAACGCGTTTATCCAGCCATTGAAAATAGCTCAATTCAAGAGTTTCCAATTTTGGGTCTGCAAAGGGGAATCTATTCGCTTTAATGTCCTGAATTAGAAATCCCCCTATCAAACGGTTGAAACCGGCCGCAGCAAGCAAATCGATTCGGCGTTGAAAACGTACAAAATCCAGTTGAGCGTCTTTTTCAGCGAGAGGCAAGATTTTGTCGGACGCGATTTCTCCAATGTCGCCAAGAATTGGAACTGGTAGAAAAGGTTCGCCGTTTGAGTAAGAAAAGTGTCTTGGGTTTTGATAAGCAGGTTGGACTCCGATGAATCCTTTTCTGTCCTCATTTTCATTCACGCACTCGAAAGTCCCGTTTTTGCCGTTCAAATCCTCTGTTTTCGAGAGCGATTGAAAACTCCACGTTCCGAGTTTTGCGGGTGAGAATCTTAATTTCCAAGTTGTCCCGCCGTCCCAGAATCCTGGAACAAGAGTCGTTTTGCCCTCAGGGGACTTCATGATAAAGGAGACCTGTCCCTCTTTGTAGGGGTTTGCAAAAGCGGATTTGGAGGGAAAAGACACCTCAAATCTTTCCCATTTTTTCACGCGGGGGATCGCGACCTCCAATGAACTCTGTTTCGAATCTAATCCGTCGCTCTTGCCGAATTGCACTCTTTCCCCGAACTCCGCAGTGTAGGTTTTAGCGTGTTTCAAGTCTATCGCATAGCCTTTTGCGGAGTTGCTGTACAGAATGAGATAGAAAGGGGACTCGTTTTCGTCGTGAGCCAGAGCATGTAGTTCTGTCCATCCGTTTGCGCGCCAACCGTTTCTTGCGCCCACTTGAACATGGTGCAGTGGCTGAATGGTCAATTTTGAAAGGGAGAGGGATGGTTCAATTAAGCCTTTTGCAGAGGATGAGTCTCCTGCCGGGGTCAGTTTGAGAGAGTCTAGTGAACCGGAAGTTGAAGTCCAATTTTGGAATGTGAAGCGGGGACCCGTATATTTAGGCGTATCCGACAGACTGAATTCAATCTCTTCTGCGGAAGGGATCGGTTCAGCGGGAGGGGAAAAAATATAATCGCCGGTAAAGCGAACCGGAACAAGTTGATTCTGGGGATAACGATAGAGCCAACAGGAGAATTCTTTCCCGGAATCGTTCAAGTAGCACCACAAAATCGAAAAAGACTTTTTTTCGCGAGCGATGAACCAGGAGATGTGCTTTGAAACTCCGACTGGACCGGGGTCGTTGTGAAGAAAAATTAGCGGAGTTTTCTTTTGCGGTATTTCGCCCTCTGCATTTTGAGTGAAAGTCCCGTTTTCGCCATCCCAGATGATGCGATAGGGAGCGCTTTCAGCTTCGATTCGACTGAGAGGAGGTTGAGGCGTTTTCTGACCCTGACTTGAAGCGATGACGAGGCTTCCGAAAAAACAGACGAAAACCCAGATGATAACAAGAGAATGACGCATGGCGATTCACACTCCTCAATTGGAAACCGAATTGACCGTATCCCGATTTTTTCAGGCATTGTCGAACGAATGAGACGAAAGTACAAAGTAGAGTTTTGGCGTCCGGAGAAAATCCGATTGAACTGTTCGCTAACACTCTTTTGAAAAGCAATTCTTAGCTTTGAGTTCCTTCATGTCTTCACGCCATTGCATTGCAGCTCTTGCGAAAGATATAGTCAAGAAGGCGCTTATTCTTGAATAGACGTATCGCAACGCCTCTCCGTTACAATAAAAGCGAAGTACAAAAGCAGCATCATTTACATTTAAAAATTTTTGTAAAGGATTTTTGTCCTCTTTATGATAGTTTTGAGAGACGGTTCGTCCTCAAAGCGTTGTGAGGAATAAAACTGGCGATGGTGTCCATGCTGATGCCATCGCAGAATCACTCTGACGCGATCTTCCAAAAGGAAGCGATATGGGAAGATTGATTTTAAAACGGATGTTTGCACTGTTGCAAACAAGCGAATCTCAGTCGAGGAAGACTGAAGAGGAGTTACTTGAAAATGGAAAAAGGAACTACGGGAGCGAATGGGTTGACAGTACAGATCAACTTGTCCGACTTCAAACCGGGCGAAGCTCGCCCCGCGATCGCACTGACGGCGATCAACGCAAATCAGAAAACAGTCGGAACGGCAGTATCGGATGAAAAGGGGAATCTTGTCCTCTCGGACGTTCTTTTGAAGTCCGCAAACGAGATCGTTCTGGGTCCCGTCGTGGAAGAGGGCGACGACATCGCCCCGGAAGCCCTCCTTCGGCTACGGAGAGATGAGTTTTTAAAACAGGCCAATTCAGGCGTGTTCAATCTGGCGAGAAGCATCTGGGGAGGTTGGTTCTTTCACGTTCGTTGCGTTTCAGGAAGCGTTCGAAAATGCCGAAGGGGACCCTGGTGGTTCGATGAAATCTATCGGCTTGCCACTAAGCCTTTCGCTTTAGCGAAATCTGCAAACGACTTAGTCGGACATGCGGACGTCCTTCCGGCGCAAACGGACGTCAATAGGCAGTTCAAAACTGTCAACGATCTTTTGATACTGCCCTTTCGTTGCGAGACGGTTTGTCACGGAATCGTTGAGGTTTATGAACGAACCTGTTGTTGCAAACCCTGGTTCATCGGCGACCCGCGTCTCCCGAACCTCATTCGAGAACTGGAACAGTTGGTCGTTCAAACTCCGTTCCCGGTGAATCCGAACCCGCCCGACCCCGATCCTTCTCGTGAAATCGCTTTTTTCAAGGAAGGGACGCTAGACGAAAAAGCTTTGAATGCGCATCAGGACCTTCTCGCTTTGAGAACCTTCAAGCCGGAACAGACTGTCGCCTATTTGAACGCACGTCCCTATCTGACGCTTTTGAGTTGTTCTTGCGGACTGCCCAGAAAAGTGGCTCAAGGATTCATCAATCCTGGCGGAACCTTCAATATCTGTTGGCGTGAGTTGCTACGCATTTTCGGCGTCAATTGCCATGAAGAGTTTTCGTTCATCGTCAAGCAGGTCATCAACGGACAGACTTATACGATCTACAACGGCGTTGCGAGCAATATTTGGTTCGATGGAAGTCATCCGGCGAACTTAGTCACCTATAGCCCGTTCGCTCGCGCCTGCAACGATGGAGATGAACCGGGGCAGGGGGCGTTTGCGTTCCTTGATCTAATCGGAGCGAATACTCCTAGTTTCCACCTTAAGACGCCCGATTCTACAGGTTGGGATCGAGTGGCTGTTCCGGGCTTTAACGACGGACTCGCCTATCCGGCTCCCTCAATCGCGGCGGCAAGAGGTTTGAACCTTAACAGAAACTGGGGCGGGACTCTCAATCTGAACTACAAGTTCAGCGCGGACATGAAGGCGATAGGGGCTTTCTATTACAGGATCAGCCTCACTGAAGCGGATGTCAACGGAGCGCCGATCGGAACTCGTTTCTATCTTTCGGACGGACTCTCCTGGGAGAAGATCGTTCCTGTAGGCACCGGGTTCGATATCGTTCCTGAAACGCTCGGACCATTCAGCGCCGGCGGCAACGACAATCTGTTCAAAATCCCGTACAACGCGGACGCAGAGTGGACGGCGGGACAGTTCCACGGAAGACTGAATACGAACGATGTCCGTTGGAGCGATTCGGCGGCAGTTGCACCGACTCCTACTAAACGTCACCTCGTGACAATGGAAGTCTTCGACAGCGCCGGAAAAAGATTGCGCCCGACGGGAGTTCCTGCGAGCGGACAAGCTGGGGTTGAGGGAAATGCGGCATTCACTTACCGCAGACGATTCCAAGATGTCGGACCGACCGCCAACGTTCCTTTCGCGGCTCTGACGCACCTGTTCTGGTGGGACAACCGACCTCTGGCAGCGGCAATTCCATCGCTAAGAGAGAACGGTCTAAGCTCGAATATGGAGTGTCAGTTCCTTGCCGGACTCGCAAGTTCGACGTTCGGGATCGACTATCGCGCCTATCATCCAAACGAGATGTTCCAATTGGCGCACAACATCTCCTGGCAAAGGGGATTAGGAAACGCCGCAGGCTCGACAGGCTCTTTGCAACCTACGAGCAGCCTGAATGTGGGAGTTCCCCCTGCGCCTCCCGGCGTGAGCGGAACCAATACCTTCGCGCAGATGCTCCGAACCGACCTCGACCCGACGCGAAGACGATGCGCTTTCACGGTCTTCCTGGGCATCTCGTCCAAAACGACAGATGGAGACAACCTCGGCAACTTCGGCATCTCAACCTCGGCAGCATTCGCGCTCGAGATAAGCTAGGAGCGTTTGAACGATTCTGAACTCAGATCAGTCAGATAAATCGGTCAGATAAGAGGATTCGCCAGGATAGACTTGCTCATCGCCAAAAGTTCGTATTGGTTGAAGAAACTCAATTCAGCGAGCGCTTGGCAACGATGACGACCATCCTAGCGAATCCTCCTCCGGCTTGTTCGATTTCAAACAACTCACGCAATCATTTGATGGATCGGTTCCGCGCCCTCTACGCCGACAAGTTTCTGATCAAGCCCCCCGTAGAAATACGTCAAGTGGTTCGGG
>JAYVOT010000568.1:0-1622 GCA_043757795.1 Chthonomonadaceae bacterium
CCCTGTTCCGTCAGTTTTGCCAGCATTTCGGCGCGCATATTGCCGTCCATCGTGTCCCCGATGCTGAGATAAGGCGCTACGAATTCGACTCTGATTCCCTTTGATGAGAGCCAATCCGCCGCGACAAATGGGCGCATGAAGTTCTCCCGGTCATAAAGAACGACATGTTTCGCATGATCCAAAGCGCCAGCGAGAACTTCGTGAACTGTCGTCGGGGAGAGTTCTTGCGTGAGCCTATGCCTATTCGGAATGGAACCTGTGGCGAGAATGACGACGTCCGGCATGAGATAGAGAATGGCCTGGGCGTCGGGTTGAGTGTTCATTCTGACCTCGAAAATCCCGCGCTTTCCCTGTCGGTCATAGAAGTCTGCGATGCGCCCCCACTGTTTTCGCAAAGGGGAAGAACACCCTAGCAAAACCTGTCCGCCCACTTTGTCGCCCTTTTCGAGAACAATCACTTCGTGCCCGCGCTCGGCGGCGTTCAAGGCGGATTCCATTCCGGCGGGTCCCGCCCCGACGATCACGACACGCTTTTTCAAAGAGGCGGGTTTTCGCTCAGACCACTCCAATTCCCGGCTTGTCAGGGGGTTGTAGACGCAGGTCATCAGGTGCATTTTGCCATGACAGCTCTGCAGGCATCGCGTGCAGAAGCGGATCTCTTGAAGGCGATTCTCCTGCACTTTGCGCGTGAAATGCGGGTCGCAGATATGCGTCTTCGTCATGCAAAGCACATCCGCCACGTTCTCTTTGAGAGCCTGTTCCGCCATTTCCGGCGTCGTGATTCGCCCGGTGTGCATGAGCGTCAGCCCGACTGCAGAGCGCATTTTAGACATCAGTCCTAGCCATTCGCCCTCCGGTCGCGACATTGGTCCATGGTGAAATCTGCCGTCGCCACCGGAGAAGTTGATATAGTCGAGAAGCCCTGTCGCCTCTAAAATTTTTGCAGCCTGTATGTAGTCGTCGGAGTTCATCCCGCGTTGTTCCACATCGTCGAGCTTGAGCCGGATTCCCAGCGGTATCTCTCCGCCGATCTCATTCCGGATCGCCTGCAGAGTTTCATTCATGAATCGGAGTCGGTTTTCAAGGCTTCCGCCATACTCGTCCTCGCGCGAATTCCAGATCGGGTTGAGCATCTGTGCGTGCAAAAAGGACTCATGGGAATGGATTTCAATGCCGTCGACACCGCCCGCAACGGCTCTTCCCGCAGCCGCCGCAAAGCTCGCGATCAGTCGCTTCAGATCCGAAACCGCCGGAACGAATCTTTCAGGCGGGCGATAGACGGGTTGCGTGCCGGGGGCGTGCATCGAGATTCCGCCGATGGGAGCGCCGGGAAGAGGGGTGTAGCCAGGGTGGCACAGTTGAGCGAAAATGGCAGTTCCATGACGATGCCCCGCCTCGACCAGCATCTTGTAGCGCGGAATAATGTCGTCATTTAGGCTCTCCAGCCAGCCGGAACCTCGCTCCGGCGAGGTCGCTCCGATGACGAACAGCCCCACGCCTCCCTTCGCGCGCTCCTCGATATAAGCGGCGAATTCAGCGCTCGGGAGTCCTTTGTCTACCCACCAGAACGCGAAATGTCCGCTGACTGCGATCCGGTTGCGAAGCGTGACGCCCTTTAATCG
>JAYVOT010000569.1:0-5892 GCA_043757795.1 Chthonomonadaceae bacterium
CGTTGCAGATTCGCGCCCGCATCGAAGCGGAATGCTCTCCAATGCCTCCTGTAAAAGCCAGCGCATCCACTCCGCCAAGAGCCGCCGCATAAGCGCCGATATATTTGCGCACTCGATAGGCGAAACATTCCAGCGCCAGTTGGGAAGCGTAATGCCCCTCTCTCGCCGCCTTTTCCAAGTCGCGCACATCTCCGCTTTTGCCGGAAAGCCCCAATAATCCGCTTTTGTGATTCAGCAGTTCGTCCAACTCTTCGGTTCTAAACTCTCCTGTTCGCAAAAGGTGTAAAACTAAGCCAGGATCGACGTCGCCGCTACGACTGCCCATAATTAAGCCTTCAAGCGGAGTGAATCCCATACTTGTGTCGATGCTTTGCCCGTTTCGCAGGGCGCACACGCTTGCGCCGGAGCCAAGATGGCAAATAATAACGCGAGTTTCTATCGAGTCAATAGTCGGCGCGGCTTTCAACAGCTGCGAAAGTCGCTCTGACACGTAGCGGTAGGAGATGCCGTGAAACCCGTACCGGCGCAACTGCAGGCGTTCGGACAGTTCGGCAGGCAGAGCGTACAGCGCCGCGACAGCCGGCAAGTCGTGATGGAAAGCAGTGTCGAAAACTGCGACATTCGGGACGCCGGGCAGGGCGTTTCGGATCGCTGCGATGCCTGCCAAGCCGGAAGGGTTGTGCAGGGGGGCGAGTTCGGTCAACGCGCGTATCTCTTTGAGTACTGCGTCATCAACGCGAACCGGCTCGGAAAACCGCGCCCCGCCATGCACGATTCGATGCCCGACAGCGTCAATGGAAATCTGCAATTGGCTGTCCGAAGAAGGTTTTACAAGAAGTCGCACGATCTCCTTAACTGCCTCAGAAACCGTTTTGGCTCCAATCTCCTGATGTGTCTCAGTCCCGTTCGCGCCGCAAAAGATAGACAACATCGCGTCAGATTCGCCAATACGCTCGACTTTGCCGCCCGCCAATACAGTTTCAGAGTTCGAGGAGAGGGGCTGCGAATCCATCTGGAAAAGGCGAAATTTCAAACTGGAACTGCCCGCGTTCAACACGAGAATATTCATTTCAAACTCCTGGAAAAGGGATGCGAATACGGGATTCAACCGGGAAATATGGGGAGGATGAACCGCGAAATAAGCGAAATAAATGCGGATTCAGAAAAATGCGATGAGGAGATTCAAAAGTGATGTTGCCCTCAAACTTGGAACCGTCCTCCAACCCCCGTCTTGGAAAGGCGGGGGAGTCCGGAGTTCCCCTTCGTAGGTCAAAATTCATTTGCAGGTGGGAGATTCTATATTCCCCCGCCTTGGAAAGGCGGGGGTTTGGGGGCGGGCCAGAGTTTGTGAGCGGGTATGCATCCCTTTATATTTGCAGTTTTTTCGCGTATTTCGCGTATTTCGCGGTTCCCATCTCCCCGTATTTCGCGGTTCTCAGTGCGGCCATGTCCAGTCTTGAATTTCCGGCATGTCTTCGCCGTGTTGCCGGATATAGCGGGAGTGTTCGATCAGTTTATTTTGCATCGCTTGCTTCAAGTAAGCCGCCTTGTAACCCAGCGTAGGAACCCGGTCGATCACATCCATCACAAGATGAAAACGATCCAGGTCATTGAGGACGCACATATCGAAAGGCGTCGTCGTGGTGCCCTCTTCTTTGTAGCCCCGCACGTGGAGGTTCGAGTGGTTTGCACGGCTATAGGTAAGACGGTGAATTAGCCATGGATAGCCATGATAGGCGAAAATTATCGGCGTATTCATAGTGAAAATACTGTCGAAATCAGAATCGTTGAGTCCATGCGGGTGCTCGGAATCCGGTTGCAATTTCATAAGATCGACCACATTGACGACCCGGATTTTGAGCTCGGGGCAGTTTTGCCGGAGAATATCCACCGCAGCAAGCGTCTCAAGAGTGGGCACGTCTCCGGCGCAAGCCATGACGACATCCGGTTCGCCGCCTTTGTCGTTGCTCGCCCATTCCCATATTCCCAGTCCCAAGGTGCAGTGTTTGATTGCAGTTTCCATATCCAGAAACTGAAGCGCCGGTTGTTTGCCCGCCACGATCACGTTCACATAATTACGACTTCGCAGACAGTGATCCGTGACGGAAAGAAGCGTATTCGCATCCGGCGGCAGATAGACGCGAACGACCTCCGCTTTTTTGTTCAACACATGATCGATGAAGCCGGGGTCTTGATGGCTGAATCCGTTGTGATCCTGCCTCCATACATGCGATGTCAGCAGATAGTTCAGTGAAGCGATCGGTCTTCGCCAGGGAATATCGCGAATGGACTTCAGCCATTTGGCGTGTTGGTTGAACATCGAATCGATGATGTGAATGAACGCTTCGTAGCAAGAGAAAAAGCCGTGCCGCCCGGTAAGCAGATAGCCTTCCATCCAACCCTGACAGGTGTGTTCGCTGAGGATTTCCATCACGCGGCCGTCGGTCGAAAGGTGATCGTCGTAGGGGAAAATCTCTTCCATCCAGACGCGTCCCGTCTCTTCCAACACTGCGCCGAGACGATTTGAGGCCGTCTCATCCGGCCCGACGACCCGAAAGTTCTTCGCTTCGCGATTCAGCTTCATCACGTCCCGCAAGAAAACTCCCATCACGCGAGTCGCCTCTGAATTGGTTGCGCCGGGTTTTAGGACTTCGACGGCGTAGTCTCGAAAATCAGGAAGATGCAAATTTTTGAGGAGAAGTCCGCCGTTCGTATGCGGATTCGATCCCATCCTGCGTTCGCCCTTCGGGGCGAGTTCCGCCAACTCCGCAAGAAAGGCGCCATTTTCATCAAACAACTCCTCGGGCTTGTAGCTCCGCATCCACTCTTCCAACTGTTGCACATGCGCCGGAGTTTTCATGTCTGCGATTGGAACCTGATGCGAGCGCCAGAAATCCTCGGTTTTGAGTCCGTCCACTGTTTTCGGACCCGTCCAGCCTTTGGGCGTTCGCAAGACGATCATCGGCCACTGCGGGCGCGTCTTCACGCCGTCCGCTCTCGCCTCGCGTTGAATCTCAGCGATCTCAATCGTGATCGCATCCATTGCCGCCGCCATGAGCTGATGCGTCGGTTCAGGATCGTGCCCTTCCACGAAGTAGGGTTTGTAGCCGTACCCTATGAAAAGGTGTTCCAATTCATCATCGCTCATGCGCGCGAGAATTGTCGGGTTCGCGATTTTGTATCCGTTCAGATGCAGAATAGGAAGAACCGCTCCGTCTCTTGCAGGATTCAAAAACTTGTTTGAGTGCCAACTCGCCGCCAGGGGACCGGTTTCAGCCTCGCCGTCTCCTATGACGCAACAAACGAAGAGATCAGGGTTGTCGAAAGCGGCTCCGTAGGCGTGCGAAAGCGCGTACCCGAGTTCGCCCCCTTCGTGAATTGATCCGGGCGTTTCGGGTGCGGCATGACTTGGAATTCCCCCGGGAAACGAGAACTGTTTGAACAGTTTCCGTATTCCGTTCTCGTCCTGCGAAATATTAGAATAGACCTCGCTGTACGTTCCTTCGAGGTAGGTATTGGCGACGACGCCCGGTCCTCCGTGCCCGGGACCAGCGATGTAAATTGCGTTTAAATCGTGTTTCTTGATGATTCGGTTCATGTGGGCGTAGATGAAGTTCAAACCGGGCGTCGTGCCCCAATGTCCCAGCAAACGAGGTTTGATATGCTCTTTTTTCAGCGGCTCTTTCAAAAGCGGATTGTCGAGAAGGTAGATTTGGCCGACGGAGAGGTAGTTTGCCGCACGCCAATAAGCGTTTATTCGAGCGAGTTCCGTCCCGTCGAGGGGAGTCGAAGCCGGCGTCGATGCTTCTATGAAATTTCCGTTTTTAGTTGTCATCAATATTTATCCTTAATTCAGGTTGAAACGCGAATGAGAGTTATCAAGATTTGCAAGGGCGACATGCCCGTATTTTGAATTTTGAATGTACACCCGGCAGGCTCGTAGTAGAGTGTCTCCGGGACTAATTCTACCTCTTTGTCGCCGTTCACAATCAACAGTCCTTGTCCCTTTTGAGGCAAAAGCACGACCTCGAAACGCTCATGCGGATGGGAAGGCATCTCTTGTCCAGACGCCAGAAAAAGCAAGATCGCCTCGCTTTGCGCGCCTTTGTAGACACTCTTGACGACAAACTGCTCGTCACTGTACTGCTCCAATTCCTTCATGTTAATGTGCATTCTATCTCTCCAAAGCGACAAAGTTAGTCTCTAAAGTCGTGTAGGCGATGCAGGGCGAAAAAAATCAGGTGAAGGCTTTTGCAAGCAGAAATGCCGCTGTCGCGGCAAGTCCGCCGATGAGCACAGTCTGCATAGCGCTTCGCCCCGCATTCGCCCCCAATACGCTCCCTTTGATGTAGCCGAATATCGCAAGGGCTGTGATGGTGAAGCCCATCGACCAGAAGAGCGCAGTTTTTGAATCATGAATAAAAAAATATGGCGCAAGGGGAATAGAGCCGCCTACGATGTACGAGCCTGCGATCGTGAGCGCGCTGATCAACGCGCGTTTCGGATCGGGCTCCGTCAATCCCAATTCGAATCGCATCATAAAGTCGACCCAGTTCTTCGGGTCTTTTTGCAACGCTTTAACAACCGGAGCGGTCTCTTCGGGCTTCATTCCATAAGTTTGGAGCATCGAGTCAATCTCTTGCGCCTCGGCGTCAGGGACTTCAACGACCTCTTTCTCTTCGCGGAGCCGTTCGCTTTCATAATGTTCGGCGTCGCCCCGTGCTGCGAGATAGCCTCCCAACCCCATAGCAATGGAGCCTGCCGCGATCTCCGCCATCCCGGCGGCGATGATGATGTGCGAAGCTGAAACTGCGCCCGTCAGTCCTGCCGCAAGAGCAAAGGGAACTGTCAAACCGTCGGACATTCCGATTACGATGTCGCGAACAGTGTCCGTAGAGGCGGAATGTTTCTCGTTGTGAAGATTGATACGAAGGTTCGCTTGAGTTTTCTCTGTTTCAGCCAATTATTTTAACTCTCTTAAAGAGCGTCGTGCAAATTTTCCCCAACGCTCCAGTTCTCCCCCGATCCTCAGTCTGCTTCTCAAGATAATTTAACAACCATCTTGCCGATATTGTCGCCGCTAAAGAGGCCGAGGAAAGCGCCTGGTGCTTTGTCGATGCCCTCAACAACAGTCTCTTTGTTGAGGAGTTTGCCGGATCGGAAATAGCCGCCCGCTTCTTTCTCGAATTCGTCCTGTTGGCCCATTGAATCGCTGACGATCAAGCCCTTCATCGTGAGGCGTTTGGTCACCATATTGAAAAGGTTGGGGGGACCGGGTTGCGATTCCGTATTGTTGTACGTTGAAATTCCGCCGCAAGCGATAATTCTTCCGTATAAGCGTATAGAGGTGAGAGCCGCTTCGAGCGATTCGCCTCCGACATTGTCGAAATAGACGTCGATTCCGTCGGGAGCCGCTTTAGAGAGTTGGGTCAGCGTGGGAGCGTCTTTGTAGTTGAAGGCGCTGTCGAAGCCGCACTCGTCAAGGAGAAATTTGACTTTTTCAGGAGACCCTGCGGATCCGATCACCCGACATCCGCGCAACTTCGCCAACTGTCCCGCCACATTGCCGACTGCGCCCGCCGCGCCTGAAATAAAGAGGACGTCGCCGGATTTTACTTCCACGAGATTCAGTCCCGCCCACGCAGTCATGCCGGTCATTCCAAGCGCCCCGAGATAGACGGAAGAGGGCTGAATGTCGCTCCGCACAAGGTGCAACTCTTTTGGCGAAGCGATGAAATATTCTCGCCAACCGTAACCTGAAACGACGACATCGCCCGTATTATACTCGCTCGAACGAGACTCGATGACCTGCCCGACAGCGCCGCCGTTCAGCGGCTTGCCGATCTCAAATCCAGCGACATAAGACGCCCCTTCGTTCATGCGGCCGCGCAT
>JAYVOT010000570.1:0-5883 GCA_043757795.1 Chthonomonadaceae bacterium
AAAGCGAAGACGCGTTTGAACTACCAACGATCTCCGCCGTCATTTCCTCCGCCATACCCGCCGCCGCCTCTAGGCCGCTCTTCGCGAGGTTTCGCTTCATTCACTGTGAGCGATCTTCCGCCCATTTGCGTCCCGTTGAGACCCGCGATAGCTCGATCCGCATCCTCGTCATTGTCCATCTCCACGAATCCGAACCCCTTCGTCTGACCGGTATACCGATCAGAAATAATGGAAGCGTCTCTAACTGTTCCATGAGTAGAGAATAGGTTTTCCAGATCTTCTTCAGTGCGCTCGGATAAGAGCGCGCCACAAGGATATAAGCACGGAGAAAACGCTTTTTCTAGAATAAAATGCCTGGAATTGAAATTGTCATACTCCCTTCTCAATCATTTTTTCGTCAGCGAGGCATTGCGTGAGCGAACGTCCGCGCACCGGAAAACCGTCAATTGCGGTAGCCATGTTGAGCATCATTTCATTCAGTCGCCGGATGGTTTTCAAATCGCTCTGTTCCCCTGCCCTCCTCCACTCGATTTCGCCCAGACGAACATAGATTTCTAGATCGTGGTACCTCAAAATCTCAGTGCGAACCTCACCGGTCAGCAGATTTGGAAGGTTTTCAGGATCGTTGCAATACAAAAAAAATCGATTTTCAAAGTCAGGCAAATTCATTCCGCTTTGCGATTTTTCAGTACGAGTTTGTACCTCTTCCAACAGACTCTTTCGACGAATGCCCATAACGAAACTGCCTGCGTTCTTCAACGGAACTGCGCTTCGAGTGTGGTAATATCCGGCGTCATCCTCATGACTGATCGCCGTTTCAAGGAGATAAGGACGGTCTGCGAGTTTCCCTGTAACAAGACGTGGGGATATTTCGTTTTTGGGAGAGAATTCGCCGTCTAGCTCTTTCGCAAGCCGTTGCCAAGCTCGATAGGCTCGCCTTCGAAAGTAAACGAATCCTGTCGCAATCGCGGCGCAAACAGCGATTAGAATGAGAATTGACGACCAGAGAGGCAGAGGACGCGCATGGGGCGGGACCTCCGCGCTATTTGAGATTTTTGTCCTTGATGAGGGCGACGATTCTCCGGTTTCGATTTTTGTGCTACGGTCTTGTGGCATAGTTGTGGCTTGATCTGAATTGAAGCGAACAAACATATTTCGGCGAAGATAACTGCATTTTTTCCAAAGGCGAATCCGGGTATTGATGCCGGGTTCTGAAAATACGCGGCAGGAAAGAACAGGCGTTCTCCGGACGCTGGAAACGCCCTTTTCAACCTGCTCTGATGCTTTCAATCGTGTGGAAACCCATTCCTGAATCCATTGCTCGCAGAACGACCATTCATGTGCCGGGTATTTTCAGTACCCGGCACAGACGAGGCGCCGGTAAGACCGGGAATTTATTTCCGTGACTCCTAAGCTTTTATCCCCCCCGCAATGGCGAGAACTCAGTAGGCGATGAACTGTTCGAGGTATTTTTTGCCGATGAGGAAGCCTTCTTCACGCTCGATAGCGCTGTCTTCGTGCTCAATGGAAATGACTCCGTTGTATCCGTTGCGTCGAAGCGTCGCGATGTATTCGCCCCATTTGATGCGTCCAAGCCCCGGAATGACGTATCGCCACCATCCGTCGCCCTGATTGCCGACGGATCGCTTCATCATGTCGTTGATCTCCGTGTCCTTGCCGTGAGAATGGAAGATGCGCGACGCATATTTTTCGACTGCGAAAATATAGTCGATATCTTGCCAGCAAAGATGGGAAGGATCAAAATTCAGTCCAAGATTTTTGTGGGGAACCACCTCAAAAAGGCGATCCCAATGCGCCAGGTTTTGAATATTCGTCGCATACCAGTTTTCCATCGCAAGACGCACCCCTTTGCTTTCAGCATATTCAAGCAATGGAGGAAGAATTTTTGCACAATCCTCTTCAATAGTTCTGAATCGATCTTTGCCGGCCGGTGGTAGCCCCGCCAACATCGTGACCGTATCGACGCCCAAAAGAGAGGCGGCGGTGATGCCGTTGCGTAGGGTTTCAATGTTCTTAGCTCGGTTTTCGGGGTTGCCGTCAGTAATATTCGAGAAAGCTGCAAGTGCGGATATCTGCAAATTTCGCTTTTCCATCAGTTCGCGTACCGCATCCGCTTCCTTTTGTCCAAAATGATTCGTGTCAATGTGTTTGCTTCCGGGACCTGTCGCTATTTCAAGCCCCCCAAACCCATATTGCCCGGCGAAAGCTGCTACTACTTCCAACGGCTCATCTCCGAACGGTCCAGTAAGAATACCTACGTACATATTGAATTGACTCCTTCGTTTGTTTTCGAGAACTCTCTCTGCGCTCCGTAGTAGGTTTCATCTTCGCAGGCGATTATCCTGCAACGAATTCCTCAAACTTTGACTTTCACGTGATTATTTCAATTCCTTTCCATAACTTCAAAAATTGAGGCTGGATTGGATTCAAAAAAATCAAAAATACTTGGAACATTCTTTATTAAACTTTTGTCTAACTTCTTATAGTTTTGCAATGTCCGATCTACAGGCTTTCAAACTATTCATCACAACATAAGACCTTCAAACGCCTTGACCTTCAATACAGTGGATTGTATGTCTGTTTTGAAATAAGCGCAACGCCCCCTTCATGGAGATCGTTAAAATGGATCGATCCGGAAATGGCTCTATGCCGCTTGAACTCAATGTACATCCTATCTATGGCGCAATCTATCAGGACGGCGAGTTCGTTCAAAGAGGCGCAGTGCTCGGACTCTCCGTAGACGCACGGGAAGTCGTCGTCGCCCCCATTAGCGGTTGGGTCAAAGTGTTGGATGTCGAAGAAGATTCGCGCTTCGTTAGAGTGGAAATTTGGGATGATCGCAAGTAGTTTCGCACTTTGATCGCTTCCCGAACGTCTTTCATTTTAATTCAAGCTTTTAACCGCAACGCAAGTTTCCAAAATAGTGATGCATTCATCTTTCGTTATGTCGCTTCTCGAATCTCCGACCCACTCCTTGCCTCATCTTGCCAAAAATTTCCGCTGTCTCTAATACGCACAACCAACCTTAATAAACTCTCAGAAAGTGCAAAGACTTTTTGTTGCAGTTCAGCGTACAATGCTATTGGGAATTAATCGCTACCGCCACTCGATTGTCTAAAGAACTTCTTCGTTCTTCTCGAGTACGATAAGTTTAGCGAAAAAAAACTACATTTAATTGCAAATGAAGCAGAGGCTGAACAGCGTCTGTTTCGACGGACGCCGGGAGACAACTCACATGACAGCAAACAGAACCTCTAGAATCGGATACAGCGTTCTCGCAGCGCTCGCGCTCATCGGGGGAGCCGCTTTCGCAGGCGCAAAGGCGCAAGAAAAAGCGATGAAGCAGCCGGAGCCGAAGTGCAAAATCAATCCGGTTGAAGCGATTAAAATCGCGCATACTAAGGTCAAAGGAACCGTTATACAGTCGAATTTCGAGTTCGACGAAGGAAAATGGGTCTACGGCGTGATGATCGTCGAAGGAAAAACCATCAAAGAGGTCGAAATCGACCCCATCACTGGCAAAATCGGCGCTGTAGAGACAGTGACGCCGGAAGGTGAAGCTAAAGAGATAAAAGACGCTCTGACAAAAGCCATCGGCGGAACTCCCGACAAAATGAAACCTGCCGGAAAAGAGAAGGATGAAGAGGACGAAAAAGACGAAAAGCCTGCTAAAAAGCCTTAGCTTTTGACCTCCGATCCCATGCCATGCTAATCCTGATTGTAGAAGATGACGACAGCGTAGCTCGCTTTTTGAAACAAGCGATTGAAGAGGCGGGTTACTCGACTCAGACGGAGTGGGAGGGAGAGCAAGCCCTGAGGGTCGCTCTCGATTCCCCCTTCAATCTGATCCTGTTGGACGTGATGCTGCCCGGGCTTGACGGCTTCTCAATTTGCAGACAGTTGAGAGCGTCAAAAATCGCCTCCCCTATCCTCATAATTACCGCAAAAGACACGCTAAACGACAAGATCGCCGGACTTGACGCAGGCGCGGATGACTACCTTGTGAAGCCCTTTCAAGTGGGAGAACTCCTGGCGAGAATTCGGGCGCTGTTGAGGCGCGGAAAAAGCTCGAATAGCGACTCGGTTATCTCAATCGGGGATTTGACGCTCGACGCAACCGCAAGAAAAGCGACTAGAGAAGGCAAGCCTCTTGCGCTTTCTGCAACGGAATTTGCGCTCCTTGAATTTTTAATGCGAAACTCCGGCAAACCGCTTTCTCGCCTTTCAATCCTTCAACATGTTTGGGAGTACGATTTCGAGGGAAAAGACAACGTTCTCGATGTGTACATCAGCTATCTCAGAAACAAAATAGACAGAGGTCGAACTACATCGCTGATAAAAACGATTCGCGGTACGGGTTATCAATTTGAGGAGACAAATGGCTCTTAAATCCATCCGGTCGCGCATGACTCTCCTCTTCACGTTGAGTATTTTCGGAATCATGCTGTTGCTCACTTTCACTCTCGCAGATGTCGTGAACTCATTTCAGGAAAGGCAGGCGCGAGAACTCCTCGCCTCCGCAGAAAAAAAGTTGCTACGGGAGTTGAACCCGGTTCAAGGAAAACTTAATATCGCAGAGTTGAAAGAACAGGAAAAAGACCTCGCTTTCGATCATCTAAGATTGCGAGTTTCAGACAAATATGGAAAGATGATTTTCCCGGAGGGGCGCGACTTTAGCCCCAGTATACTTGCTCTTGATACGGGATACAGATCCTCTACGTTGATAATTGGAAGCAATAAACTCCTTATCTACATGAGTTGGGGGAATCAAACCGAACTCTATGCGGAGTATTTTGTCGTTTTTATGCTGATGAGCTTCATCGTGACGATCGCTTCGGCGGCAGGAGCCTGGATTTTAATCGGGCGAACGCTTTCGCCTATCGACAAACTTGCACTACAGGCTTCAGCAGCCTCCGCGAATCTCTCCAAAATTAGACTTGTCGCTCCTTCGAAAGACGCTGAAATGACGCGATTAGTCGATACTTTGAACGGCCTCTTGACGCGAATCTCAGACGACGCGGCGGCGAAAAGACGCTTCTACGCCGCCGCTTCGCACGAGTTGAGGACGCCCCTGCAGGCGCTATCCGGCCACCTCGAACTCTCTCTCACGCGCCCCCGTTCTCATAAAGAGTATCACGAAGTCGTGGAGGAGGCGAATGCGCAAGCGCAACGCCTATCGCGATTAGTTTCCGACCTCCTGCAACTCAATCAGCTTGACTCAGGCCGGTCAATTCCTCTAGAGAAAGTCGATTTAGCGGAAATCTGCGCATGTCGTTTGGGAGAGTTGCAACAGTCTATAACGGAAAAAAAATTGACAGTCTCAATCGATCTTTCAGCCGAAGTGACGCAACTTGCTTCCCGGAACTACCTCGAAACGCTAATGCGAAATTTAATTGAAAACGCAGTAAAATACTGTGATGATGGCGGGCACGTGGCAATCTCGCTTGAAACAGTAGGCGAGGAATGTCGTCTTTCTATCAGCAATACTTTCAAAGAGACATCGCCTTTTGAAATTCATGACTCTTTTGAGCCGTTTTCTCGTCCTGACCCTTCTCGCAACGCTTCAACCGGAGGAAACGGATTAGGGTTGGCGATCTGCAAGTCTATTTGCGATGCAAGCGGTTGGGAAATTTGCATGAAGCGCATAGAAGGCGCGGTGATAGTATCTGTTTCGTTCAAGAAGCTCATGTTGCGCACTCCATAGGACGACATGTCCGGGTGTTGAAATGAAAATACTCGGCGCCAAAAATGGGCGTCCTGCGGACGCGAGATTCTGGGGTCTCAAAAACCAATCTATCTGCGTCAAGTTTGCAAGTCCGACATAGCTATGTCCAAAAACGCTTCCGCCGATGGCGCATTTGC
>JAYVOT010000571.1:0-5867 GCA_043757795.1 Chthonomonadaceae bacterium
CAGAGGTTCCGTCGGATTCCGCTAAAACGGCTCCGTTCGGGGCGACAGCCTGGCTCCGACCTATGAACTCCGCA
This sequence comes from Chthonomonadaceae bacterium, assembly GCA_043757795.1. Taxonomy (GTDB): domain Bacteria; phylum Armatimonadota; class Chthonomonadetes; order Chthonomonadales; family Chthonomonadaceae; genus JAYVOT01. Next base: position 75 of record JAYVOT010000571.1, read on the forward strand.
CCTTGCTCTTTTCCCACTCGGTCGCATGCCAATACGTAAATTCGGTTCTCAACCGCTCTCGCTCGCGTGAGGAAGTCGGGATTGTTTTCAGAGCCGGAGGGCCAATTTGTCGGCAAGACGAGGACATGCGCACCCTGTAGGGCTAACGTGCGAACCGCCTCCGGGAATCTCAGGTCATAGCAAATAAGAATCCCTACTTTTGCGAACGGGAGTTCAAAAATGCGCAGTTCGCTTCCTGCTTTTGTAAATCGATCCAATCCTACAAATGGAAGGTGGCATTTCCGATACTTCGCTGCAATCCCATTGGGTCCGATTACTACAGCGGAGTTGTAGAGGTCAGTTCCGTCCTTTTCAAGCATCCCGATAACAGCGAACAGTTTCAATCGTTTGCAAACAGCCGAGATCGCTTCGGTCGCGCCTCCGGGAATCGTATCTGCGTACAACATCGCTTCCTCAGAGGTATCGAAGACATATCCTGAGAGGGCGCATTCCGGGAATACCACGAGAGCGGCGCCTTCTTCGGAAGCCTGTTGCAATTTCGAGAGCGCGAATTGCAAGTTTGTGCTGCAATCTGCATAGACCGGTTTCATCTGAACGAGGGCGACTTTGAAAGCGGAAAGGCGTGAGATTGCGGGTTCAGTCATTTCACCCTCCTCAGGCTGTCTTGCGCAAGCGATTTGGTCGTGGAGTTTCCCGGAGTCTCTAAAAGCGTTTTAAATCGAGAGATCGCCTCTTGCGTTTTCCCCGAATGCAATAGTTCTTGTGCCTCGCTGAGAAACTCCTTTGGAGATTTAGCCCAGGGTATAGATCTGATTATAAATGTGACTCGCTCGATTTCGGCAGAATTCAGACCTGTTCCAGTCGTGCCGGAAGACATCAAATTTATTCTGTCTTGCCTGTGCGGCAAGCCCATCGCGTGCCCGAGTTCATGCGCCGTCACCCTCGGCAGAGGCTCCTCAATTCCGCCTTTGACCTCCTTCAGGCGTGCCGAATCCTTCACGAATATCGAGTCGCGCCCCATGAAAATCCCATTTGGCTTCATGTTGCCGATATAGTAGACATTCATTCCGCTCTTCTTAATAGTCGTTTCAGGTCGCAATTGGGGAAGCGTCTCTTCCGGGATTGAGTCCAGTCGATCAAGACCGTCCACTTTAACAGGCGATTCTTCGACTATCGACTCCAACCACAAATGAACTCCTGCGGGATGCCAGATTTGGTTCGCTTTACGAAAGATGCGTTTGATATCATCGAAAGTAAGCTTTGTCACTGCAGCTGCCGCAGTAGAGTTTCGTAGCAGATGCACTCTCACAGGAACAATTCGGAAGAGATCGTATGGTACTTCGTACTCTTTTAAGGGTGATACTTGGGTCTGAGGTTGGTGCGGACCAGTCGTCTCTCTTCTATTTTCAGAGGTCTGTTGCACGATGTTATAGGCGGGTGTCGCCACGATTAGGACGAAAGCGAGCGCTGGAATTTTTATCATAAAAGTCTCCTGCAAACACGCAACTTTTGAAATAATATTGGCTGATTGTACCTCAAGTATGAACTTCATTCGAGCCTTTTTCAAGGGTCACTTGCAATGTGGAGTAGGTATGGCGTAAAATGAATGCTTGAACTGCTCTATGGGAATAAACGCATGGTTGCAGACGCAACGGAGACTGCTTCAGGCATACGGATCGGTTCAAAGAGGAGCGAGAGATTGATAGCCACGGAAATCAGCCCGACAGTCGGATCGGTCAAACCTTTTTATCGGCTCAGGAAAGCGCGAACGAGCGACGTGCCCGCAATGCAGGCGCGAATCAACGGGTTTGCAGACAAAGGCGCCATGTTGCACCGGAGTTTGAGTCAACTGTATGAGAATATCCGTGATTTTTTCGTGATTGAAGAAGAGGGGATGATCGTAGGTTGCGCTGCACTGCATGTGAGTTGGAAAGACCTGGCGGAGTTGAAATCTCTCGCAGTCTCTGAGGAGGCGCAGGGAAGGGGATACGGTCGGGCTTTGATTGAGGCTTGCCTGAAAGAAGCCGATGAGATCGGCTTGGGGCGAGTGTTCGCTCTCACTTACGTGCCTGGACTCTTTGCGAAAATGGGTTTTAGAGAGGTAGAGCGTTCGGAACTCCCACGGAAAGTTTGGACGGAGTGCGTGTTTTGCCCGAAATTCACGGACTGCGATGAGATCGCCGTTTTGATAAACATCGGCGATAGCGTGGGAATGCAAGAGACTGCGTCGTATACGCTCGAACTTTTGCCGCGTCTGCCGCGAGTGAATCCAAAATCATGAATCAAGACGATCCGCGAGAAAAAAACTCCCTCTTGCGCACGGTGGAAAAGCCTCCCGTCAAACCTCTTTTCCCCGTTCGCAAAGCCTCCCGTCCCCCTCAGGCGGCTCTTTGTTCCGGTTGCGGGAGCGCGGAACTCTCCTGCGTCCCGACTTTCTCTATAGGGAGCGGGGTGGCGGGGCATCCCTTCCCGGAAGATGTTATCTGCCTGAAGTGCGGTCTCATCGCTCCCCCCGCATTTTGAACCATAAACGGGAAGCAGTTTTTGGGTAAGCAAATTGTCCCCTCCTTCATCTGAACAAGGGGACAAAGCGAGCGTACTTTCATCGTTCAACCTTAGCCGGCAGTGCGTTGAACGAAGTTGATCCGAAACCGGACTAGTAGAGCTACTCCTTTTTCTCTTCGTTCGCCGGTGAGATTTGCGCAAGCCTCGATTCCAAACCGGTCAATCTTTGAATCAGTCCTTCAAGAACGTTCATCAATTGCGGATCTCCGGGCGGAGGCGGATCAGTGTTGACCAAAATCGGCACATGTTCCACTAAGACCTCTTTGATCAGCTCTTTGTGTTCTTTCGCTATCTCTTTGTGATCCTTGTGGTCTTTGTGATCTTTTTGTCCCTTAGTGTCGTTGTGATCTTTCAGATCCTTGTGCTCTTTTGGATCTTTGTGATCCTTTGCTTCTTTTTGAGCTTTTTGATCGACCTGCTCTTTGTGATCCTTCGAATCCTTGGAATCTTTTTGTTCTTTAGGATCCTTGTGATCTTTTGTTTCCTTATGGTCTTTGCGATCTTTGAACTCTTTGACTACTTCTTTGAGCGGCTCCTTGACGAACTCTTTGTGAATCTCTTTCCCGATCTCTTTCAGTTTCGCCAAATTTGTTCCGGCATTTCCTAAAATAGTCGAGAGGTCGCGCGCAGTCAGCTCTCCAACTTTTTGACTCATGTCGATCGTCAAATCGGGTCGCTGATCGCTTGGGATGAAAGGCTCCGTGTTTTTGGGAGACTTCGGGCTGTCATTGCTAGCCATGATACTAGTTCCTCCTTCTTGAGAAGTTGCAGATTCTGCATGTTTTGGCGGTGTCAGTCGCCCCTCAGTCGATTAGCTACCGCTCTACTAATCGGCTGACCTGTCGAAACCTCATAGTACAAAAATCCTGGCGAGGGGTTCACCTCGAAACAGACCCACTCGTCTTGAGGAGTCCGTCGGAGATCCACCCCGGCTAGTTCTAGTCCCAACAGTTTCGACATTCCTATACAAGACTCGGCTACGGAATCCGGCAGTGTCGTTGCCTCCAATGAAGCCGATTTGCCCTCCCGCCTTGCGTAACGATAATCCCCCGCGTCAGAATGAATCACCGTGGCGAACACCTCGCCCCCGATGGTATGCACCCGATAGTCCGCTCCGTCAATTCGCTCTTGAAACTGCGTGGGTCCGTTTTTAAGGAGTTCAAGACGGTCGAAATCCCGCTCATCCATCTGTCGCACGATTGAACGCACGCTGCTGAGGGACTTGAAAATCACTTTTTTGTCGCACTCCTCGTAGAAATTCATCGCAGACTCCTTCGAAGTCGTGACCAATGTTTTGGGGGTTCGCAGTCCGAAAGAGTTCGCAAGCATTCCTTGATAAATCTTTGAATCATTGGATGCTGATGCGCTGACTCGATTTACTACCGGGCAAGGAAGAATATCCAGCATCTGCATTAAGGAAGACTGACACTCCGCTTGCGCGTAGACCCTTTCCGCCTCCGACAAATCGGTTTCAATGCTGTCGCCTTCGTAATCGACATATCTTGCATAGACTCCCGTAATGTCGCTCAGAGATACCCTCTGATTCGGCGTAGTGACGAATCCTGAAACTCCCTTTTGATCCAATTCCCACGATATGTTATAGTCTCCGGGGAAACTGCGCTCATCCAAAAGCAGATAATCAAGTTGCATGTCCTGAAGGCGGGCGCACATCAGTTCGATCAGTCCATCCGCTAAAATTCCGCATACTAGTATCATCCTGTGCATTCCTTTTCATTTGAGACAAGCTCATCTGCCAGAGCCTCCGCAATCTTTGCCTGCAAACAGGGATTCAACCAGAAGAAATGGGGCATTCTATCGACGCCAGTGAACCAGGCGTCTCCCTGACTGTCGATGATGAGTGAGATACGACAGAAGTTGAGGCCAAGCGCTTTTGTAATGCCGATGCACTCGCGGGAGATACGTGAAATATCGCTTGAAGCGCTTTCATCCTCGTTGCAGTTAATGAGCGTTCTGTTTCCCACGACAAAAACTTCTAGTCTTTTTCCAGAAATGTACTCAATAAGTTGCACCGGCAGAGTTCCGCTCAACCCTGAAAGCCTCTCAAAGTCTTTCTTATTTTCAATCGGATAATCAATGCCCTGCGTGAGTACGCTGTAGATAATTCGCCCGCAACATCGTTCGTAGAAAGAGAGACATTCTTTGAAATCAGTCGAAATCATCATTCGAGGCGTTTTAAGCGGAACGCCGGAAAGCATGGCTCGCAGACTAGGAATATTGAGTACGGACTTATACCAAAGTTCCGGCTTTACTCGATTTATTACTTTGCATGGCATTGCGCTCATCCATGCGAGAGCCAGCGCGTTCCATTCGGAGCTAATATACTTTCCATCCTTCTCAGAATAGCGTTCGGCGGAGATTGGAACCCCGTAGAATCTCGCGAGCGCCCCGTCGAAGCTCTCGAAATCAATATTGACTCCATCGTATTCAACCCTTCCATCTTGTTTTAATCCGTCTAATTTCCAATGGAAGTCCATTCCTGGAAAGAGTCGATCTTCGCGTAGTAATAGCGTTTTCTTTCCACGAAGTGAAAGTCGCTCTTGTACAAGTTTACAGCAGGAATCCTCTTCTCTGCCAATGATGAGAGTTCTTTTCATGACGTCTCCTTCAAACCGGGGAAGCTCAATTTATTTGTTGAAAACGAATGTCTAAAAAGGCGAACCGTTCATGGAGTTCAAGTCCGGAATACGAGTGGATTTTCTGATGTAAGAGAATTCGTGTCGCAGAATCTATCATTTCAAACAAACATATTTTTTAAGTATATTTTTGTACGTAGAAAGAACAAATCAGCCCCTCTCCAGACCTCCGCTTAGAATTAAGAAGAAGGTCTGGAGAGGGGCTGATTGATTGATTGTGACAAATAATCGATAATTAATCGAAAAAAGCGTTTAGCAAGGGCGGGTATTGAATTATTTTACGAGAGGGCGAGTTAGCTCTGTTTGCCATGTCGAGGGGTCGGAGTTGACAGAGGGGTCAGTGAGATAGGTCTCCCACAACCACTCTTCTTGTATATGCCCTGCCTTCTCAATCCAGTCTCCGAACTCTCCCCATGCAGAACCGAGTCCCTCGAATGGTCCGTGATAGATCGTTCTCGCCACTTTAGACGCCGGCAAAGAGCTGTTTATTACCCGCCCCGTCGGAATGATCGGTTCGCTAATCGGGACGCAGATTTCAAAATCGAACTGCTCCGGGGTCATTCGGAAGTGCCGT
>JAYVOT010000572.1:0-1614 GCA_043757795.1 Chthonomonadaceae bacterium
ATTGTTGAGACTATGTACCCGCCGGTTATTGAAGACTTGACTTCCATTCCTCCTGTGGCAACGAGGTCGAAGTGGGAGGCGATTATTATTTCAGACCCATCTCTCTATCTTGATCCCGAGCCGGGAGTCGTCTTTCCTTCGAACGAACCTGAACTCGTGTTCCCTCTGGATTCCGCTGAAAATCTCATAGGGCGGCGCAGCGATAAACGAGACATTCGTCCTGAGATTCCGTTGAGCGATCCCGGAGTCTCTCACAGACACGCGAAGCTATTGCGTCAATCGGATATGTCTTTCGCCCTGCTAGATGTCGGTTCGACAAATGGAACGCAACTGAACGGCAAAGAGGCGCGTGCAGGAGTCAAAGTTGCCATGAATGACGGCGACAGCATCACGCTGGGTTTATGGACGCGAATCACAATCAAGAGAGTTTAGGAGTCCTGGAACGGTAGCTCCGACTACGCCTTCGCAAAGCGGTTTGCCGGAGCGTATCATGGAGAGCGCGGCAAAAGCGTTCCATACCACGTCGGGCTAATCATGGTTTTTTATCTCCTCAATTTGCGCTCTCTGCGTTTTTTTCTGTTGCATAATCGCCATTCAAATCCGCGAAATGCAAAAACTCATAAGATCGAAATAGCTGATTGTCTGAATGAGATTGCCGACGAGTTGCAGTCGTTCGAATAACCTCTTTGCCCGTGTGGAAATGCTGACAAAGAGCAACCAAAAATCAGATCGTGGAAAAAAGTTTACCCTCGTTCTCATAGCCTCTCAAAAGCCTGCTGGCACAGTATCAGCTCCTCCAGCCCCTGCCTGTCGCCGGTAGTCTCGAACTCCCGACGGCAACGCTGGACGTAGTTGTAAAGGTTGAAAGTCTCTTGAATTGGCGTCTCGCCCTTCAGACTCAGTCGCACATAAATGGGAGGAGCCTCCAGAATCAATTTTGAGAAGAGTTGCAACGAGATGTCCAACTCCTGCTCAGGGCTGGAAAGCCCCGTTTTTTCGCCATCTGGAAGGGGTTTCTGGTGGCTTTGAGGCTTTATTGTGTCCTTGGTACGTTATGAAGGATGCCTTTTCATATTCGCGATTCATTCATTTTTGGGTTCATTCTCCCAAAATTCTCGAAACTCGGGGAAGAAGGCTGCGCCGCCGGACCTTTTGATTGTTTGATACGCCTTGAAGCGCTCGAGTTTCGATACTGCTTGATCGAAGTTTCTTGTACGGAGGTCGATGCCGGAGCTATAGCGATCGCTTAATAAGGGCAAGTTCGCTTCCCAACCCCACCTGACTTTCCAAGCCGCAAGTTCTCCTTCAGCATTGGCTATCGCCCGCTCGTATTTTTCGAGGTTTCGGTTTCTACTGATGCCTGCACTTTCGAGGTAGATATAATGAGTTTCCAAATTATCTGTAGGAGTTAGATACGCTATATGAGAGCCCGTTGCGACCTTCGCTACAAAATACGTCACGCAACAAACAAAAATCACTCCTATAACCAACACAAGCTTTGACACATAAAGAGGTCGTTTTGTAGCAGGATGTCCACAAACTGGACAAGAAAGAGCCTTTGAAGAGATTGACTGAGCGCACGCAGAGCAAAAGTTCATTAAGACTGACGAGACT
>JAYVOT010000573.1:0-1614 GCA_043757795.1 Chthonomonadaceae bacterium
CTGTTTTTGGGAATTGCGATAAAAAGGCTTGGTTTTCTCATGAATTCGCCTTTTTAGACCCAATAATGGCTCCCATCGGAATTTTTAGGGCGCTATGCCCTATTCAACGCAGAATACACCTTACGAAACTGATAGGCGGACTTGAAGAGACCGCTTTCAGCCATCACGCGCGTCTTCCCGCGAACCGTCCAGCGCGTGAAGCCGAGAATGTGGCGGATAAATCCGAAGACCGTCTCAACGATCATTCCGCGATCATGGTAGCGTTGCTGATGATCCTTGTCGGCGAAACGAGACTGAGCGACGTCAACCGGATTGTCAGGATCCACTGAGCGAGAGACCATGCGACGCTTGGCGGAGGCTTTCTTGCCGCAAGCCTCTGCAAGAGCGCAATCGATGCAACCGATCGGGGCGCGATAACTCTTGACCTCGCGTCCGCCCCTCGTCCGGGTCTGATAAAGAGGATTTTGGTGCAGAGTTTCGGGTTGAAGGCTGGTTGCCCTTTTTGCCTTTTCCAACCTGCCGCCCTGATAGCTTCTTCAACGACCTTTTCGACGAGCCATACCAGATGGGTTTTTGGCAAATCAATGGGATCGTATCCGAAAAAAATAGCGGTAGGGGCGGCGTGCATCCTAAAACTCATGGTAAACTTCGTAAAAAGCGATATCATTAGATTCGTAGATTCGTCGGAAGTCGCGAAAATTCCTTTGGGGAATTTCGACTATTTTGGCAATACCTTTAGTTGTGAAACTCTAGTCATGGCGCTCTATCGTTTGCGTAACATGAGTTACCTATTGAATCTCTCTCCCGCGGCGGTCAAGATTAACCTCCGGTTAAAAAAAGTTTACTGCATTGCTTGCCAAAGCTAATATAGAGATTTATCTCTCAAAATCTCGGCGCTATTTTCTCTCCGCATCTATTTCAGGATAACCCTATGTGTCACAATAAGTTGAGTGGAGACTTACTGAACTTTATTTCCATCTTCAGGAAGTCGAAAGTCGACTTCATTGTTTTCATCCCGTATAGCCTCCACAGAGGGCAAGAAATCAGAGGGATTTCCTTGCTGTCCGTCTAACTTACATAAAATCCCATACGACTTAACTGTAGTCAATTTTAGTTTTGGCGAAGGCGCAGAACCGTCTCAATGCCCAAATAGGAGAATGCGGATCAAAATGACAGCTCCCTTCTTCCGGTTTCTCTCACTATGGTTGTTCGCCGCAATTGGTGCGCTTGTGCTGGCACAGGCTTCTTTAGGAAGCGATCTGGCATATGCTCCTGCGCCTGCAGACAATCCCCTCAAAGGATTTATGCCTTACTCCGGCAGCTACAAGAACTTCCCGCACAGCATGGAATGGTTTTACCTCCCGCTCCGGGACTTGCAGACCGACCTCAATCGCTTCGACTGGAAACGCCTCGAAGACCGTCTGAACGAGGCGGCGGGGCGAGGAAATCAGGCAGTGTTTCGAGTCTATCTCGACTACCCGGATACCGATTGTGGGGTTCCCGACTTTCTGATGAACGTTCCAAAACACAACTACTCGGACAATGGCAACGGCAAGAATCACACGAGCTACTCGCCGGATTATGAGAATCCCGAACTACGACGTGCGCTCGCAA
>JAYVOT010000574.1:0-1611 GCA_043757795.1 Chthonomonadaceae bacterium
GGCACTCTGGTGATTGAGGCTCCTATCAAGAGCGGCGCTTTGATAACAGCGGATAGGGCGGTGGAACAGGGGAAAGTATTGATGGCGACTCCGGGCAATATTGATCGACCGTCGAGCGTCGGATCGAACGATTTGCTACGAGGCGGCGCGACGCCTATCCTTGAAACCCAGGATATTCTCTTTGCTGTCGGACTCATCTCAGTTCCAGCGAGTCCCAAGCATCAGAGCGTCATGGACCTGGACGAGGTCTCGGAGGATACGACTGTCGCGAACGAGAAAGCATTCGGCGTAAACAAGACTCCGAACACTCCTTCCGGCGCTGCTCCGAGGCGAAAAATGCCCACGGATCTCCCCGCTGACCAGGCGAACATTCTCAACTTGCTGAATCAGATTCCGCAACATGTCGACGCGCTTTCCAAAGCCACGGGCTTGACAGCAAGCCAGACCAGCATTGCGTTGTTCAATCTTGAGATGGCAGGGTGGGCGAAAAGGCTTCCCGGAACTCTCTATATCAGCGCCCTTTGAACTGCTTGGCAACAGTGAACTGCGAAAAAAGCAATGAAAATATATGATCGCCAATATTATGCAAAGGCGTGCGTTCCTAAGGTATTCAGGATTGAAGACTGCTTCCTAAGACGGGATCGTGGAATTCAGAAACGCTTTTGTTTGCTTCTCTGTACGCTCTTTCTCGCAGTCCAGTCCTTTTCGTATGCAGACGGGGCAGGCGATAAAATACGCGAAAAGCTGAAAAATGTCAAGCGAATCGTTGTAGTTGCGCCCTTTTTCGGCACAGAGACACTCTCAAAATTCGCTGAAGCAAAAAAAACTATTGCAAAGGGCGCACAGGAAACGACTAAAACCAAAACCGACCCGAAGTTTGAAAAGTACGTTGATTATCTTAAAAAACTTCAAGAACAGTTTAAAAAACGATTGCCCGAAAGAATCTCAGTTCGGACGTCGTTTGAAGTGGCGGCAGACGAGGAAATTAAAGATAGTTTTGATAATTCCAGCTTGACGCCGCAAAAGCTATTCATCAACTCAGGCGCGTTGCAGGGCAGGAAACTTCCCGTTGAAGATATGTTGAATGTGAAACGCTTCATGGAACCGCTTCATGCGGATGCTATCTTGATGACCGTTCTGGATGAGCCGAGAAGAAATCTTGAACATTACTACTTCGACCCATTGTCCGGCTTAAATGTTCGCCCCTCTCACGTACAATGTCGAGCCGTTTTCGTATTGTTGTTGCCGGACGGAACCTCAATCTTTTCAAAGTCAGTCGATGTGTCTCATCCTATCAGTAAAATTGGAAAACGTGATTTTCTACTCGCGGATTGGCAAGAGACGGAAGAACTTGTAATCGAAAACTATCTGGATGAACTCATGCTCTATACTCTGGAGAAATAAGAACGACTTCAAGTCCGGCCCGTTAGAAGCTTCACAGTCCAAAGCTAACTTTCTTTAATATCTTGAAACGTCAAAGGAAGAGAGTTTTGCAACGGTGCAAAAGCTGTAGAATACGGGACAAAATCGTAAAAACTTGATGTAAAACTGTTGTAAACTGTTTCGGAGGCACGGAAGCGCCATCGGGAAACTCGAAATAAGGAGATATGA
>JAYVOT010000575.1:0-1611 GCA_043757795.1 Chthonomonadaceae bacterium
TTAACGGTAAAGCGAAACTCGTGACGGATGCAGAGTGGAAGTTGATAAAAGCTGTCTCGAAAATCCCTTAACATGGCATTCTCTTTTCTCTCGTGAGGATCATAAAACAATGAAACAAAATAAACTTAAGATTCAACTCTTGTGGTCTGCATTTCTTTTCACAAGTTTCTCGTCTATCTTCGGGTGCGGAGGAGGCGAAACGAACGCGCTGACAAAGGCCGTCGATCAGACTGAAACGCTTGGGAACTTGCGATCGCTCAACACCTCGCTATACTTGTATTCGCAGGATTACGATGAAATGTTCCCGAATGTCGCAACTTTTGAATCGCTGAAGCCGCTTCTTTTTCCCTATAATAAAGACTCCTCAAACTTTACTGATCCAAATACGAACCTTCCTTTCGCCTGGAACGGGTATTTGAACGGGAAGCCGCGATCTATCACAGATTTCACTGGTTATGCCACTTTTTGGGTTGCTACACCTATCGTTCCAAACGCTCGCCCGGTCTCAACCTTCAATCAAACCTCCAAACTTGTCACTGATTCTGAATGGGCGCAGTTAAAAGCGACTTCCCACATCCCGTAACTTTTCTAGTATCGTCTCAACAAAGGCAAAAATATTGAAGATATCGATTTTACTGTTCCGAACAGGTTCAACCGCCGCCTGCGTGTTAGCGTTGTCCCTCCTAAACGGTTGCGGATGCGGATGCAATACGGTCATATCGAAAGTAATCAATCAGTCCGAAAGCCTGACCAGTTTAAAAAACCTGAATATTGCATTGAGTTTGTATGCTAATGATTACGATGAGATTTTTCCGAACGCTCCTACGAAACAGATCGTGAAGACGCTCATTTTTCCGTATGTCAAAAGCGAGGATACTTTCATCGATCAAAATACGAACATCCCCTTCGAGTGGAACAGCTTCTTGAGCGGCAAAAGTCTGAACTCCATGGATTTTGCCCCGTTCGCCACCTTTTATGTGGGAAACCCCTCAATTCCAGATTCGCGACCTGTCGTGAGCTTCAACAGAGTTGCAAAACTCTATACGGAAGCGGACTGGACGAAGTTGAAAGCGATTTCACACATCCCGTAAGATTTCGAATGACTCTATTCCATGAAAGTAAAAGATGAAATTCTCTAACCTATTGTTTACTTCGATATCCTTCGGTGTTGCCGTCGCGGTTATGTTTTCCCTTGCAGGTTGCGGGTGCGGATGCACCACGACAACTCAAAACGTGCTGGGGCAGACGGATACGTTGACGAACCTAAAGTCTGTAAATACTTCGCTTTTGATGTATGCGCAAGACTATGACGAAACCTTCCCGATCACCCCGAACAAAGAGACTGTTCAACGGTTGCTACTTCCCTACAATAGTAACACGACGACCTATTCCGACCCAAATACGGGCATTCCCTTCGAGTGGAACAGTTATCTTTCCGGCAAAACTCTTGCCTCTATCGAAACCCCTTCCACAACAGTTTCATTTTACGTGGCGATTCCGGTAGTCCCAGATTCCCGACCTGTGGCAACTCTAGGCAGGAATCCAAGACTCGTGACCGATGTAGAGTGGACGCAGTTGAAAACAAGCTCTCACATTCCATAGCTTCGATCA
>JAYVOT010000576.1:0-1611 GCA_043757795.1 Chthonomonadaceae bacterium
TCAACCCAACGTCTCTTAGCGGAATCGACAGCCAGCAAGGATCCCTCTCATCCTGCGAAGGCGGAGTTCTATCATTCTGCGGTAGACTTCAATTCGTCCACTGCAAATCGGTTATTTGACATACCGGTTTTCTCGGAACCACTCCACCGACCTGCGCAAGGCTTCGCGAGGGTCGGACTGAGGCAGTTTCAATTCATTCACAGCCTTGGTTGCATCAAAAAACATCTTATACTTCGCCATTTTTACGCCTTCAAACGGGTGTTCCGGCTCTCGGCGAAGTATGCGGTCTGCCACAATATTCTCTATCCCAACCGCGAGCCACGCAAATCCGTACGGCAATTGGACTTTCGGCGCAGGAAGCCCGGTAATTTCCGAGAGCGCCTCAAGCATCTCTCGCAATGTCATATTCCGATTCCCAAGGATATAACGCTCGCCGGAGCGTCCGCGTTCCCCTGCCAGAATAATGCCTTCCGCGCAGTCTCGGACATCAATCAAATTCAACCCCGTATCGACATACGCCGGAATTTTGCGATTTAGAAAATCTAAAATGATTCGTCCGGTAGGCGTCGGCTTAATGTCGTTCTCGCCCACAGGAGTACTGGGATTGACGATGACGAGTGATAGCCCTTTGCCCGCAAACTCCTGCGCCGCACGCTCGCCCAAATATTTGGATCGTTTGTAATGTCCGATCATGTTCGATTCAGAGACGGGAGTGTTCTCCGTGCCGGAAGAACCATCTTTCGGAATACCGAGCGCTCCAACTGTGCTGGTGTAGACGACACGCTCAACTCCGGAGTCCATCGCGATCTGCAGGAGCGTGCGAGTCCCATCCACATTGGCGCGATAAAGTTCCTGCGGGTCCCTCGACCAGAGTCGATAATCAGCTGCGACGTGATAAAGAGTTCCAACCCCGTGCATCGCTCGCTTGAGCGACTCCGCATCCGTCAGGTCGCCTTCAACAACCTCATAACTCCCTTTTGGAAGAGCGTCCAAATTATTCCGTCGGCTTTTCGGTCTCGAAAGAACTTTGATTTCGCTACCGCGCTCAATGAGTTTTTTCGCAACGTGGTGTCCCACAAACCCGGTCGCGCCTGTCACTAATATTTTGCAGGGCAGTCCCACTTCAATGCTCTTTTCGACAGAAATTACGATAAAACTTAGTTCGACTTCCGCACTCAACTCGTACATGCGATCTAAGAAAGGCGCTGAACTTTAGAGACGGACTTTAGTCCGCCTACTCAGACTCGAAGGACGTCGGACTAAAGTCCGACGTCTCCACGCCGACTCGGAAATCGGCGCGTCTCCCTCTCAACCCGCAAAGCGGGTTTCTGGAAGCCCCTCTCCTAGAGAGCGGCAGCGAACGTCAAGGAGAGCATTGGGGTGAGGTTCCCCGACCCGTTTTTCCCTCAGACTATTTGCTGAAAGTCCATGCCGCTAGCTTCAAGGTTCCGCCAATTGATTTCATCGACTCTGCGACGGCGCTATGCTCAAAACCGGAGTGCATTTTGCAGTTCGCGCAACGCGGGTCTTTTCGAGATTCCCAGTAGGCCCAATCGGTTTTCGTCCAGAAGTCGTTCCACTGATCATAGTGGCCTTCGCCTTCGACAAGGT
>JAYVOT010000577.1:0-1609 GCA_043757795.1 Chthonomonadaceae bacterium
CGCGAAGATCGCCGAACCAATAGCCCACACCGCCCCGGTAAAAACCTCAAGATAGGAGTCTCTTAGTACCAGCCCCAGCAGTAGAACAAGACAGATATTAGCCGCTGCCAGTGAAGCTGTGATCTGTGGAAGTTGATTTTTATTTCGCCCGTTCCCGACGCTGACAATCCCGACGAGGCTGCTCATCAAGGTCATGACTGTAAAACGAATCTCATGATTCATTATCAAACCGGATTGCACTGAAAGGAGAGCGACGACAAGCACTGCCAGGTGCATATCCAAAAGGACGCTCACGAGCATCCCGGCGGCGGCGACGCTCATCATTCCGAGGTAACCGATTTGTCCGCTGGAAAATGAGACGCCCAACAACGTGCCGCCTATCTTCAGCCCTACGACGCTCAGCAGTACGATCACCGCTAATAGTATGAGTCGTCTCGTATCCTGATAGAGAGTCGGCAAAGTTCTCGCGATGAAATAGATCACGAGGAGCACCATCACTGCTGCAAGGGCGAAGACGCCTGCTCCAGTTTCCAGAGCAAGACGCGGATTGAGCAACCCTAGAGCCACAAACTTATCCAGATGTTCTTGCGTGACCTGCTCGCCCTCTTTAATAATCTTTTCGCCCCGATAGATTGCTTGATAGACGGGAGGAACGCTTCGTGAAGCTGTTTCTTGAGAAGCCGCTGTTTTTTGGAGGTTGAAAAGGAGATTGGGTCGTAGCGAGAGTTTGACGACCTCATGAACGATTCCAGCATCCTGCGGAGACAAAACGTTCCTGTTGGCGGCATCGATGTCTTCGATAGCGTGCGTCAAATCGCGAGAGGGATGAGTCTGATCGATCTTGTCTTGGATCCCCTGCATCATAGCGGTTCTAACGCCGTGCGCGGCATTCTCTTTGAGCTTCAGCAACACTGCAGGCGAAACTGTGAGGAGGGATTTTAGTTGTTGGCTAGAAAATGAACTGTTGGAGGACTTGAGGGCGACCATCACCTTGTCCGTGGAGAGAGTTTTAGTTGTAGAACGACGAGCGATCAGGTTGCGATCACGCTCTATCTTGTCAAAAAACTCTTTGACGATGTTCTCCGCGTTAAACGACGCCCCTTCATCTCGATCATATGAGGAGTAAACGCCGTTTCGAGCCGCTTCTCTAGCGAGAAAAGTTCTAGTGGAGTCGTAGTAGGAGACGCTTCTTCCGGCTCGCACCTCTTTGGAACTGATCTCGCCGAGGCGCAAAGAGATTCTATCCGGTAAAAGATTCACAGACATGAGTGCGGAGAGCATAAGAATCGTCAGAAAAGTGAGGACGATCTTAGTCCAGTCGCGGTTCCTAAAGGCAGACGTGTCTTTGCCGGGACTGACTCTGCCCGGCATCTTCACGGGTGAACTCTGCTTTTTTGGGAACGGAACTGGAAGTTTTGGTAATTTCATTATTTTCGTCGAGAGTACAAAAAAACCCGACAGTTGTCAAAGCGGTTTCCTCTTTTGAACCGCTGAATAGTATGCAGGACGCAAACTTATGATTGTCCCCGCCCATCGCAATCTCAAGCATCAATTACATTATACTGGACTTTAGCCATTTTTGAATCAGGGATGGAGTGACTTGTATCGT
>JAYVOT010000578.1:0-5842 GCA_043757795.1 Chthonomonadaceae bacterium
CGCCGAGTCGATGACATCGCCTGCCAAATCAAACCTTGCTCAATTTGAACCTCGCGTTCCTCCTCGGGCAGTCTCTTATCACCGAGTCAATCGCGCTCTCTTTCTGATCGGCATCGCGTGGAAATTGGCGGGTTTCTGGGTCATTTTGAAGTTCGGCGTTTTAGTGCGAGCGAGGAGTTGGGCGGAAAAACGACTCGCGAAGAGGCTAGCAAAGAAGAATTTGGAGACTTCCGATGCATTATCGCATTCGCCTCGTTTCAGCGCGATCGCACTCTGCTTCATTGCCTACAGTCTGTTCACAGTGATATGGAATCTGCCTATAGGTCTTTCGGCGCTCGCGATCGAGTGGCGCTTCGGCTTTTCTCACGAGAGTCTTCTTGTCTATTTCAAAGACGTTCTTACGAATTTTTTCATCGGTCTGTCCTACTGTCTGGTTCTCTATCCGGGGTATTGGGTTCTTACAAAATTTCCGCGTCGCTGGTGGCTCTGGGTTTGGGCGGTCATCGTCCCCCTTTCAGTCATGACGGCTGTGATCTACCCGGTGGCGATTTCGCCGCTTTTCAATCGTTACACGCGCCTGCCTGAAGGTGAGTTGCGTCGTCAAATCCTGACGCTCGCCCAAAAAGCGGGATTGCAGGGGGCGGAAATATTCGTTGAAGACACAAGCTCCCGCACAAGTCATGTCAACGCTTACGTCATCGGAATTGGCCCCACAACTCGGATCGTCCTGAATGACACGGCGATCAAAGAGTTGCCGGAAGATCAAATCCTCGCCGTCATGGGGCATGAGATGGGTCACTATGCAGAGCGACACATCTGGATAGGGTTGGCTGTCGGGGCGGTCGGGAGCGGCTTCATACTATGGGTTCTCTCCCGAATGATGGCGGCTCTGCTTTCATGGCGAGGCTCGTCCTGGCGGATTCGCAGCTTGAACGACCCTGCCGCTATCCCCCTGCTCTTTCTGTGCATCTATCTTCTGACGCTTGCCGGCGAACCTTTCGGCACAGCGGTTTCGCGTCAATTGGAACACAGAGCTGACATCTATGGGTTGCGTCTCACGCACCTCAACGACGCCTCGGCAAGGCTCTTCGTAGGGTTCGCTGAACGAGATTTCAGCGATCCGGACCCGCCGCTCTGGTTGCACCTCTGGTTGGGAACGCATCCGACGTTGAAAGAGCGCATCGCCTTCGCAAGAGGGTTTAAAGAGTAGTAGAGAGTTATGCGAATTCACGGAGCATAACTCGAATAAACTCCGCTACGCCGTTTCACAGGCTCGTCCTGTAGGCGCCAAACTTGCTCTTCAGACTATAGGCGGAACGCTATTGAGCCGGGGAATTCATTTCTCAGGCTGTTATATACGAGCATTCATTTTCTAATCATCCGACAACTCATCAGGAGCCAACATGACATCCTCCGGTTACTATCGCTTTCCTTCCATTCATCAAGACGCCATTGTTTTCGTTTCAGAAGACGATTTATGGACAGTTCCCTCCATAGGAGGCGTCGCGCGTCGTCTGACGGCGAACCTCGGAACGACCTCTCGTCCTTTCTTCTCGCCGGACGGAAAAACGATCGCATTCACTGGGAGAGACGAAGGTCCGGCGGAAGTATATGTGATGCCTGCCGAGGGCGGATCAGTACGACGCGTCACGTATTTGGGAGTCAGCAGCATGTCGGCAGGGTGGACTCCCGACGGCAGTTCCATACTCTTCATCACGGACAGCGGGCAGGCGCGAGACCGAACGTTCGTCGTAAAGGCTGTTTCCCTTGAAGGAGGACTTCCCCGTGATTGGAACGTCGGTCCTGCAATGAGCCTTTCAATTGGAAGCGGAAACCGAACCGTGATAGGACGAAACGCTGAAGACCCCGCAAGGTGGAAGCGCTATAAGGGGGGAACCTCGGGCGATCTCTGGATCGACAAAAAAGGCGCCGGCGAATTCAATAGACTGATCGAACTTAAAGGAAATATGGCTCGTCCCCTCTGGATTGGAGAGAGAATCTATTTCTTGTCCGATCATGAAGGTATCGGGAACCTCTACTCCTGCACGCCTGATGGCGAGGACTTAAAACCGCATACCTTTCATAAAGATTATTACGTCCGCTTTCCCTCGACCGACGGAAAACGGATCGTCTATTCATGCGGCGCCGACCTCTATGTTTTCGATACTGAGGCGGAAGAGACTTGCAAAGTCAAAGTGCAATATCTCAGCCCGAAGGTTCAAGCCGCAAGGAAATTTGTCGTAGGCGGGAAGTATCTGGAGGGCGTCTCGTTGCACCCGAAAGGGCACTCCCTTGCCGTGAACGTTCGAGGAAAGAGCTTCGCCTTCAGCGCCTTCGAGGGAGCTGTCTCTCAGCTGGGCACGGAAACGGCTTCAGCGAGATATCGTCTTACGAGTTGGCTCCCGGATGGTAAGCGAACCATCAGCGTCACGGACGCGCCCGGCGAGGACACTCTGGTGATCGACAATCTCTTCGACAAATCGGATCCGATACTTTTGAGCGGTTTGGATATCGGCAGAGTCAAAGACATGGCAGTCTCTCCTAAAAACGATCAGTTGGTTCTGGCAAATCATCGACATCAACTCCTTTTCGTCGATCTTGCCCAGAAAAGCATTTCCGAGATTGAGGCGAACTCTTTTCAAAATATCGACGGCTTCGATTGGTCGCCCGATGGCGAATGGGTTGCTTTCGGATCTCCGCTTTCCCCCCTCACGACGGCTCTGAAGCTCTGGAATCGAACCTCCGGAGCTACTGCCCAAATTACAGAACCTGTCCTTCATGACTACGCTCCATCGTTTGACCCGGAAGGAAAATACCTCTACTTTCTGGGCAAACGCGAGCTTCACGCCGCTTATGACAACCTCCACTTTGAGTTGGGTTTTCCGAAAGGGGTGCGCCCGTATGCGATTACCCTTCAGGCGAAATTGACGAACCCTTTTGTCGCGTCTTCAAAATCGTTGGAGGAAGAGAAGAAAGAAAAAGCCGACGGGGAGGCTAAAGAAGAGAATGAGGAAGACAAAAAGGAAGATAAAGAAAAGGGCGGCAACGACAAAAAAGACGGTGAAAAAGAACTTAAGCCGATCGTAATCGATTTGGAAGGGATCGCGAATCGAGTCGTGTCGATGCCTGTACCGGATGGCGTCTATTGGCAGGTCGAAGGGATTAAAGACAAAGTTCTATTTCTTACTCACCTCACGGATCACATCGCAAGCGCAGAGGCGGAACCCGGACCGAAAACGAAACTGGAGGCGTACGACCTCAAAGAACACAAAACTGAGACTATCGCAAGCGGTATCTCTTCTTTTCAACTGTCGTTCGACAAGAAAACGATGCTGTTGCGAACCGGAAAAAAACTTCGAGTCGTCGCCGCAGGAAGCAAAGTTGAGGACAAAGGAGGCGACTCCCCTGGCAAAAAGAGCGGGCACGTGGATTTAGGGCGCGTGAAGTTCTCGCTGGACCCGCGAACCGAATGGAAGCAGATGGCGCGAGAGACCTGGCGGCTGCAGCGAGACTACTTCTGGACGCCGGATATGTCTCAAATCGACTGGGTGGCAGTCTGGAATCGATACGAACCGCTGTTGGATCGGGTAAACACGAGAGGCGAATACTCCGACCTGATGTGGGAGATGCAAGGCGAACTGGGAACTTCCCACGCCTATGAGATGGGCGGAGACTATCGACATGAACCTGCCTATCCGCTGGGAATGTTGGGCGCGGACTTCTCTTTCGATGCAAATACCGGCCGCTACTTCATCGCTAGAGTAATTCAAGGCGCACCCGGCGAGGCGAAAGCAAGCTCTCCTTTGAACGATCCGGGAGTCAATGTTCGAGCCGGAGACGCGCTTCTCGCAATCAATGGAAGGAAGCTCTCCTCGCAAACCGTTCCGCAGGAACTTCTGCTGAATCTTGCCGGAGAAGAGGTGACGCTCACAGTGCAGACCGGAGAAGAGCCGCCGCGCGACGCCACGGTTCGCACTTTGAAGAGCGAGTTCCCCCTTCGCTACAGGGAATGGGTCGAGGGGAATCGAAGTTTGATTCACGAGAGGACAGGCGGACGTGTTGGGTACGTTCACATACCGGATATGGGAGCGGGGGGCTTCGCCGAGTTCCATCGATTGTTCCTCGTCGAATCCGGTCGAGAAGGCTTAATCGTGGACGTTCGATACAATCGCGGCGGTCATGTGTCGCAACTGCTTCTGGAGAAATTGGCGCGGAAGTGCGTGGGATATGACATCTCGCGTTGGGGACAGCCCGAGACCTACCCCTCTCATGCCATCGTAGGTCCTATCGTGGCGCTGACGAATCAGAACTCAGGGTCGGACGGAGATATTTTTAGCCACACTTTCAAGCTGATGAAGCTCGGCACGCTGATTGGAAAGAGAACCTGGGGCGGCGTCATCGGCATCTCGCCTCGCAACTCGCTGTCGGACGGCGGAATGACGACTCAACCGGAGTTCTCTTTCTGGTTTGAAGATGTGGGTTGGGGCGTGGAAAACTACGGAACCGACCCGGACATCGACATCGACATCACGCCTCAAAACTATGTTCGGGGCGAAGACCCGCAGATGGAGAAAGCGATCGAGACGGTTCTTGCGCAGTTGCGAGACAACCCGCCTATAAAACCGGACTTCACGCAACGTCCGAACCTTTCGCTTCCAACTTAAGCGCTCATTACGATCATGGCAAGCGAAGGATTCATTTGGTTTGCAACTATTCAAAACCTCCTCATTTATGAGGAGGTTTCGCCAACAGACCCTGCGATTTCAGCCACTCCGCCGCTCGCTCGGGCCAATGAGAAACGAGGTTTGCAGAGGTTCTCAGTCCGTAACCATGCCCTCCCACCGGGTATACATGAAGTTCGCAAGGAACTTTTTTACCTTTGAGGGCGAGCGCATAGACGAAAGCGTTTTCGGCATGAACCGGATCATCCTGCGTCATCGCTATGAACGTTGGAGGCGTGCGCTCCGTGACTTTGATCTCGCCAGCCAACCGGGTCAAGTCGTTTGGTTGCGTCAAGTAGGCGGGATAGATGAGAATAGTGAAGTCAGGACGGCAGTTCTCCCTGTCCGCTGCGTCAATCTCCGGATAAGTGCGAACATCGTAGGCGGCGCTCGCCATGACTGAGAGGTGGCCCCCCGCTGAAAAACCGAGAATTCCTATTCGCTTCGGATCTATACCCCACTCCGCAGAGCGATGCCGGACGAGGCCAAGCGCACGTTGAGCATCTTGTAATGAGGCGGTATGTTTTTCCAGACCTGAACGGGAGGGGACTCGATATTTCAATAATATACCAGTCACTCCGATGGAGTTGAGCCATTCGCAGACTTCGCTCCCTTCCAAATCGTAGGCGAGAATAGAGTATCCTCCTCCCGGACAGACGACGACTGCGGCTCCCGTGTCAATCTCTTTTTTGGGACGATAGAGAGTGATCGCAGGTTGCGTGACGTTGCCTATTCGCGCTATGTAGTGTCCGGGAGCGTCCTCTTGAGGCTTGGTCATGTCCCGCTCTTCGCCGATGTCGCCTTTCTCTCCCGGAGCATTTCCACTCCACAGAAAGATTGGTTTGGAAATTTCAGAAGTCATTTTTTTCTTTCCACTGGTTTGAGTTCGTCCGGATTTTTCAGTTTGAGCCTGGGCTAGCAAACTAGAATTGAGCGACAACATGAATACGCTTGCAACAAGTATGAGCGTAGCCTGCATCTTCGGCTTCTGCATTGATTTGTCTCCTGAGTGATCTTAAGAAAAATGATGTGCCTTTTTAATCCGGTAATTTCGACTCACTGCAACTCTGCTAATTTAAGCTGATCCTGTTACGTAGTGGACGACGGACTGAGGTACGCGT
>JAYVOT010000579.1:0-1604 GCA_043757795.1 Chthonomonadaceae bacterium
GGATCGACCTCGTCCAGGCTGTTCAGTACCTTTTTCGGCTTTGGAGCAGCATAGTAATAGAGATTTTGAAAGTCGATTTCCGGGTGGTTGACGTTCTGCCATATAGGTTCTCGAAGCGTCAGCCAGTGTTTGTAGGCTTTCAGACGCCATTCGAGCAACCATTCCGGTTCGTTTTTCTTCGCGGAAATCAGTCGAACGATCTCTTCCGAAAGTCCTTTCGGAAAGACTTCCATTTCGATTTCAGTGATAAAACCGGCTTCGTACTCTTTTGCCACAAAGTCGTCGATTGCAGTGGTAGCGGCGGACATCAGCTTCTCCTCTCGCTGAGAACGGTCACTCTGATCGGAGTGAGCGTTTCTCTTCGCGAAACAAACGGTATATTCAAAATTTCATTCTCGTCCCGGCTGATCTCTGCGAGAGAAATCAGGCTGAGCATCTCCATAATGCGAGCGTTGATGCGGGCGAGCGGGGGACGGATAGTGCATTTATCAAGTTGGTCGCAGGCGTTTTCGCCCTCTTGCTTCATGCAGTGAACGATTGCGGGCGGTCCGTCTATCGCTTCGATGACGGCGCCGATGCTGATCGCTTCCGGAGTTCTTGCAAGTCGATATCCGCCGGCAGGACCTGCGTTCGAAGTGACAAGTTTGTCCTTCGCCAGTTTTTGAAGGATCTTCGCTAGCAGTTCGAGCGGTATGTCGTACTGTTCTGCAATCTCTTTCGTATTCACAGCTCTATCAGCGCCGGATTGCGTCAGATAGCAAAGGGCGAGAAGAGCATAATCTGTTTTCTTGCTAAGGCTCAGCATTTCTGCTTGATTTCCCATTCCGACCATTTAGGTCTCCGACTGAAATAGTCGTATATATTATGGCGCTTCTCACCCGCAAAGTCAACTGTTTCCGATTTAGTTTGTGAGAATTTGCACAAGCTGATTCAGCGGGCGAACCTCTTCAGACTTGGCTTCAACAGGTTGACAGTCCTTGCGGCATTTGTCATAATGAAGTCATATAGATGCGTCCTCTGCTTCATCTTGGAGACAACCTCATGACTATGTTCGCCGAAAAATCAAAATTGCAGTTCCCGGAAGCGGTTCGTTGGACTCGCGACGACTGCGATGCGTTCGAAAAAGCCGGATTTTTGAACTATCGCTACGAACTCGTCGAAGGAGTAATCTATAAAATGAGCCAGAATATTCGGCATGCAAGATTTATTATAAAAGTGATTATGTGGCTTGTAGGATTATTCGGCGAAGATTTCGTATTTTCACAAACTACAATTGATGTCAGCCCAGAGGACAATCCCACTTCAATTCCAATGCCGGACGCAGGTGTGCTGAATACTCATTCAGAACTGATCTGGCCCTTCCCAAAGCCATCGCAAATACTCTTATGTGTGGAATTATCCGACACAACCCTGGACTATGACCTCTATCTGAAGGCGGGATTATACGCCCGTGCAGGCATACCTGAGTATTGGGTGATCGACATTCCCGGCAGAAAACTCTACGTTCACCGCAATCCTATTGGCGGAGTCTATGCTTCAATAACGGTTCACTCGGAGACTGAGTTCGTCTCATTGCTGTCGAAGCCTGATGCGCCCGTTCACGT
>JAYVOT010000580.1:0-1593 GCA_043757795.1 Chthonomonadaceae bacterium
CGAATCACTTCATCCAGCAACCAGAGAGCGCGAAGTTGCATCTCCGCCGGAGCCGAGGAAGAAGAAAAGGAAGCATCTGATGGTGAGGGAGTTTTCGGTTCTTCATTGAACTCGTCTTCGTTGTCACGGCGGTTACGATCACGTCGCATTCTTTATCTCCTTAGCAAAATTGAAGCCTACGAACAGCTTCTAAAAGGGTGTTGACCAAGAGCGCTAAAACTTGTGTCAGTATATCATAATCTACGCATCCGGAGAAGGATAAGTTTCTAATGAGAGGCGTTTCGCATTGTATGGAGAGCTGTCCAAAGGGATAGGCGAGAGGGGTGGAACAAAGTCGCGCTAGAGAATTTACGGTCGATTTGGGGAGTTATAGATTATGAAGTCGCAAAAGGAATGTGAAATCGAATGCGCATGTGAACGATTTTCATTCCTCGAAATAAGCGGTTTCCAAAAAGACGACAGCGCTTTCAGGATCCATAAAAGCGTGTTTCTCCGGAGATTAGTACGGATCGCGTCTGTAGAAATTCGCATGATATCTACAGCTTATAAAGTAAAGTCTCCCTCCGTGCAAGGAGGGAGACGCAAAAGGAGAAGGGGCGCAGAGTTTATTGCGAGGAGCTAGTTTGAGGGAGCGGAAGGTCCTTTTTTCTTGCCGCCGCCTCCGCCGCCCGGCATAATGATGCTGGGATCTCGCGGAGCGACAGGCGCATCTTTTGCTTCGGGAGCGTTGTTGTTCACGGCAGCGGTCGTAGAGAGAGAACCGTCGTTCTGTTTATTTTCTGCGCAACCTAAGAGAGAGGAGGCGATCAGGACGACTGAAACGAGTATTAGTTTTCGCATTGGCGGGAATCCTTAAGGTAGGAAGCGGAAGCGACATCGCGCAAGTTGATATCTGCAACTTGCGCGATGCAATTCGAAACGTACGTCAGTATCTAGGGTCCCAGTGAGTGAAGGCCCAGACGTTGTTGGCGGTGTTGAAATCGCAACTTTCAAGAGCATTGTGATTGACGGGTTTGACATGACCGTCGCAGAAAACGACGTTCGCTCTGCCGGAGTTGATGCCGCCGTTATCGGTTCCGCCGACAAAAGGCGAGCCTGATCGGGCGCTTGAACGATGGAGATACCAGGTCCAACCAACTCCTCCTCCGCACTTGCTCGGAGTCTTGGCGGGCCAGACGCCAGTATTGCCGATGGAGAGAGCGGGAGAGGGATCTCCCCCCGTGCCGTCGCCCCAAACGCTGTCGCCGACCATCATGACAAGCTCGGAAGGTCGTTGCCAGGAAGACATCATTCCGACCGGTCCTCTGACAGGAGTGTTGCAACCGCCCCAACTTGCTTCAGGATGCCATTCGACGAGGTTGATGTTGATCGCCATTTGTGAAAAACAGGAGAGATAAATGCTCTTGTCGTCAAGCGCTTTGACGTAGGGGCCGCCGTAGATAGCGGGATTGCCGATGGCAGTCTTCCAGTTCGTCGTTCCCGCCTCCGGACAAGTAAGAATCTGTACGTTTTTCACATAGGGAAGGACGACGCCGGTGAACATCGTGTTGGTTTCGTTGGGGTCCGTACCGGGATCGCCCCAGTCCGGGGTTC
>JAYVOT010000581.1:0-5774 GCA_043757795.1 Chthonomonadaceae bacterium
CGGGCAGTCAATCAACTCGTCATAATCCTTCGCAAGGTAGCTGTGTTCTTCAGATTCCTTACCGAGATTATTTTGGGGCTGTTCGTCAAGAGGAGTTGCGACTTTCCAACCCACAGGCAGTTTCAATTTCATTTCGACAGGATACTGTTTCTCGCCTTCCACATACATGAAGGCTGAAGCTCCATTGACGTAAGCGGTTTGAGACTTTGAATCCGACATGCTCCCGAAAAAGCCGAAACCTTTGTCTGTAGCTTTCACCTCGTATCGAAAGACTATCTTCGCGGTTGAAACCTCATAACCGGATACTTGCCAGGATCTCAAAGTTTCATGCTTTACAGTGAGCGTATGACTCGAGGCGTCTTCAGCTTTAACCTGTTCGATGGCTCTTTCAAAATGGAGCAGCTGATAAAATCCGGGAGTCCAGGCGGGAATGGAAAAAGTGACGGATTTCGTTCCCGGATTTGAAATCGCGATCTCTACGAAGAGGCGTTGCGTTCTGCTCTGATCCAGAGTCAAACTGTAAACAATTCCGGGGACTTTCTCCTGCGTAGTCGGGCTTTGCGGGCTTGCTGACAAGGAAGGAGAAAACAACGTCATTAAGATTAACGTTGCGACTGAGAATTGAGCCAGGAACTCTTTACGATTTGAAGGCGGCATATTGGTCTTTCAGGGTTATTTCGAATCGGGAGCGAACTCGTAGATGTCAGCGTCCTGATTGGAATATTTCAGTTTGAGATAACGCGGAGTCGGCGCTTGATCTCGGAAAACAGGCATTAGTCTATTCAGTCGCTCGTCGGAAGCGACTGAACTCTTTTGAGAAAAGATGAGGTATTGTACCTTCATTTTCTTTAGGAGGGCGATTCTCTCCTCGTCGGTGGTCCTATTCTGAAGCAAGCGACTCACTTCGGCGAGCTTGGTTCCGTAGTCAGGAGTCTCTCCCCAGTGTCCGCAATAGACAGCGCGATGCGCCAATCCAGGAGTAAGACAAGCGAGAGCGATGTCTTTCGGATAGACCTGCGTCCGACCTTGATCGCTCGTAAGCAAGTCTATCCAAGGTAGGGGTTGAACCGCTGAATTGGGAGGCGTGTTCGTTTCAATCCATTTTAAAGCCTCGATTTCACCCGGTTGGATCGCAGTTCTATGAATCTGAGTGTGCGCAAGATTGGCGGCGTAACCGGAGATTTCCCGCAACGTGAACAGTAAATTCGTCGGACTGAGAAGCAGGGTGACGCAAAGCGCGTACAATTGAAAACGTTTTTTGAAAAAAGGCATCTCAAGTTTATCGAAAAGCCAGACAGCGCCCGCCCCGGCGAGAATCGCTATTGGAAGATGTGCGCCTTGAAGCATTTTGCGTTGAAAAGCAGTCGGAAGATAACTGACTGCAATATTCGTAATTGCCCAGATTATCAGCAGCCAGGGAGTTTCCTGTCGTGCCTCCGGCTCTACTTTCAGTTCCTCTTTGGACGGATTCATTCTTTCCATTAGTTTGCAACTTATCGCGCCCAATAGCGCCAGAACCAAAGTGATGCCGTATCCCAATAGAACCCATCTAAGTTCCGCTGAAGGAGTTTGAACGTTCGCTCTCTGCCGGAAGACGGCTTCATGTTGCAGTTGGTAGTAGATGAAACCGACTGCGGGCGTCGTTATTGCGCCTGCGATCGCAGCGTGAAGCCAAATGAGCGCTTTATTCGCAGTTTTTTTAGTGGAGAAGTTCGACGGAAAGAAGGTTTGCTTAAGCAGGTACGCGAACCAAAAAGCAGAGATCGAGACGACATCGTAGGTGTGAGTCATTCCAAGCGCAAACCCCAAAAATCCAGCAAAGATAGCATATCTGAAGTTGGAAGTTCTCTCCGCCTTCAATAGCAGAAGAATGATCCCGGCTTGCAATGAAAGTGAAAAGCAGAATAGGGGACTGAGAAGCAGACTGAGGAATGTGATGGCTTCCGGTTGCCACGTGTCTATCGGTTGCGGAGTTGCGACGTTCCAAAAAACAGGAAGCCACCCGACTCCTGACGAGAAACAGATGAATAGAAATGCGAGAGTTCTTTCACGAGTTTTAGTAAGGGTTGAAATGATTAGTTCGTTTACGACGATAAGAAGAGCGAACCCGCAGATTAGCCTCGAAATGTGATAGACAAAAATAAGCGGTAGGCGCGTTACTCTCGCTGTCAAACCCAATACCCAAAAGAACGGATTCGGAGCCAATCCGGATTGAGCATCGGTCGTGAACAGATTGAGGGTTTTTGTCGAACCTTCCGCAGCTTGTCTCATCCATGAAAGGTAGACGCAACTGTCGTCGAAATTGTAGCCCAACCAGAGAAAATGCTTTCCGTTCGACAGAGAATTGCCGACAAGATAGGGGATCATTGTCAGAGTTACAGCAATAAACGAGAGGAGCAGAGTCCACTTTCGTGAGATAGCCCAACTCATAATTTGAGTACGGGCGGAGGCGTTGAGAGAACTCAAATGAATTTGGCTCCTGTTTATAAGCAGTCCTGTCGGGCAGAGCCGCTTTGCGAGATCGCTGTTGTCATAGGATCGGCTGTTTTGGTACGTTAGGATACGCGCATAAATTAATGCACTGAGTTCTGCTCATTTTTGAGATCAAACTCACCTAAATTCCAGTGCAATAACTGTTGGGCGACTCCTTAGCCTATTTCAGACGCAGTCTTCCTCACAGAATTGGCGGGATTTGTCAATTGAGACCGCGATGTCAGTTGATTTTACAGCGGTCGGCAGGTGATTCGGCGCATCAAGTTGAATTTAATTTCGTCGTTATGATCCCGTATTCCTTTTTTTGATGTTTCATAACCTATAAAACGGTTCAAAAAATATTATTTCTCGCGGGAGCGAGTAGAGAAAATAGGGTATTCCAAATTTGAAAGCGCCGAATACGGATGAATATGATTTGATCGTGATTGGGGGCGGCATCGCCGGCGTCGAGGCGAGCCTTTGCGCCGCAAAACAGGGCGCGAAAACGCTCTTGATTGAAAAATCGTTGCTCGGAGGGCAAAGCTCATGGACGGCTTGCGTGCCTAGCAAGGCGTTGATACACGCCGCTTCACATGTCTATCAACGCAATCGGTCCCACTTTTTTGGAATTCCCTCCTGTCCGATCACACGACATGAGACAAGCGGCGCGTTGTCGTATGCACGAGAGGTGATTTCGCTCGTATCCAATCAAAAAGACGTGATGAGTGAATTAGCGGCAGCGGGAGTCGAGACTGTTTTCGGCTCGGCAAGCTTTCAAGGCATGGATCGAATCCAATTCGAAGATCGGACGCTTCGTGCAAAAAATTTTGTGATCGCTA
This sequence comes from Chthonomonadaceae bacterium, assembly GCA_043757795.1. GTDB lineage: Bacteria > Armatimonadota > Chthonomonadetes > Chthonomonadales > Chthonomonadaceae > JAYVOT01. The sequence continues at coordinate 3,312 of JAYVOT010000581.1, forward strand.
CAGGATCTCATCCAAAAATTCCTCAAATTAACGGACTCGCCGTATGCGGTTTTAATACGTACGAAACGCTCTTCGAACTTTCGGAAGTACCTGAATCTTTCGTCGTGATCGGAAACGAACCTGCGGGCGTTGAAATGGCGCAAGCTTTTGCAAGACTCGGCAGCAGAGTCTCAATCATTGCTTCCTCTTCGAGACTGCTGGAGCATGAAGAGCCGGAACTTTCAGATGCGCTGACGGATATTTTGCGGGATGAAGGCGTGAAAATCTACTTCGGAGCGGAAGTTGAGCGAGTGATTGAGGCGCAAGGGAAGAGGATCGTACACGTTCGACGAAAAAATAAAGCTAAGTCCGAAATAGAAGGCGAAACCGAGTTAGAGATCATTGCGGACGAGATTCTTGTTGCCTCTGGTCGGGCGCCGAACGTTGAGGGACTCAATCTCGCCAAAGCGAGCGTCAAAACTTTGACGGTAGGCATTTGGGTTGACGAGTTTCTTCGAACTTCAAACCCTTCCGTCTGGGCTTGCGGGGATGTCAACGGCAGTCACCATTTCGCCCATATTGCTGAATATGAGGCAAAATTGGCGGTTGAGAACGCGCTTCTCTCCTTTGACAAAAGACGGAAGTATTCTGCCGCGCCCTATGCGATCTTCACTGATCCAGAATTGGCGAGAGTCGGAATGACTGAAGAGGAAGTTCGGACATCCGGTGCGCCTTACAAAATTTTTCGTTGCACCTTCAACTCCGTTGACCGCGCCTTAATTGAGGGCGCATCGACAGGAGCCGTCAAAATTACGGCGAATGCGCAAACCGGAAGAATTTTGGGAGCGCACATTCTTGGTCCGCATGCAGGCGATCTAATCCATGAAATAGCGCTAGCAATGGCGAACCGCCTTACTGTGGAAGACCTTGCCAGGGTAATTCGCGTCTACCCGACAATGAGCGCATCCATTGGTGAAGCCGCTCGTTCCGGAGAGGGGAGGCTTACGGTCGGCACGGGGAAAGGGTGGTGGAGACGCTTTTTAACTTAACGTAAGCATGAAACGCACAGTAAAATCATGCATCTAATCATAAGAGCAGGTAAATAAGATGACTTGCGCTCCTTAGTATTCAAGCTCAAAACAGGAGTTGGAAGCGCCCGTTTGAGGGGCGAGAATCATGCGAATGGGTAAATTCAAACTACATTCGTTGTTTGCAGACGTGCATTTCAAGCAGGGACGATTTCAGTAAGCGTTCTGCATGTATAACGAAAATCCGGAACTTATGTTTCAAATGCAACGTCTTACAAAGTGTTGATGCAGTTACACCCGTTCAATAAACGGCAACAACTTACAAAGAGAGATGACAACTATGAAGAATACGATAAAAACTTTTGGAATGACGACGGTAGCGATTAGCCTAGCCCTCAGCTCAACCTTGAGCGCATCCGCATTCGCGGATAGAACTTTGAGGTTGGATGCGGGAACAGTTATTCCCGTGAAATTGAAAGAGGCGATCAGCTCCGACAAGTCTCATGCCGGCGATCACTTTCAGACAACTGTGTTAACCTCCGACAATGAGCCGGATTACGGGATTCCCGTCGGCACAAGGATTGAAGGCACGATTCACACGGCTCGACCGCAAGAAGACAAGAACCCCGGCGTTCTGGACGTCTCCTTCGACAGGATGATTCTTCCGGACGGCAGAACTGTGCGCCTGACAGGTTCACTAATCGGTCTGGACAATAAAAGCGTCGAGAAACGAAGCGACGGCAGACTAATTGCAAAGAGCGGTCACAAGAATGACCGCTTGCTCTACACAGGCTACGGCGCCGCGGCAGGTTTGATCGTCGGCATCATCACGAAGCATACTCTTGAGGACACAGTGATCGGCGGCGGACTTGGTTACCTTTTTTCAACCCTTCAAAAAGGACACAACGATCCGCGAAACGTGTACCTGAAACCCGGCACCGAAATGGGCGTTCGAGTTGACAACAGACTTTCGCTCTCGGTGGACGACAGCGAGTCGCGAAGCTCTACCTTCAAAAGCCAGACAGGTTTGCGTCGAAGAGCCAATGCCAACGATACTGTCGATTCAAATACGTCCTCTTCCGCTTCTGCGGCGGCTCGCAGACGCAACGCACAAAAGAATGATGACGCAACGAACACAGCGATCTCTCATCGTACTCGCCCGACGACCAATGGGGACGAGACGGATGCGACTGACGACAGCTCCGTTTCCGACTCAAATTCGAGACGAAGCACTGAGGATATCGGAGTATTGGTCAATGACAAAGAGGTTCGATTCGACTCAGCGAAGCCCTTCACCAATGAGGACGGCATTGTGATGGTTCCTGCCGCTCCGGTGCTTGCCGCCGCGAAGGTTCCTTACACTTACGACTCTTCGACTAAGACGTTGAGCGCGACAGGAACTTCGAACCGAGTTAAGATCACGGTCGGAAGTCGGATCGCAATGGTCGGCTCCAGT
>JAYVOT010000582.1:0-5765 GCA_043757795.1 Chthonomonadaceae bacterium
TATCGTGTGCGAAGCACACACGGCGGAACGCCACCGAGACCGTGACTTTAGTCATGGGACTCTCGTCATGACGCTCTGTCGTTTGCGTAACATGAGTTATATAGTAAAAAGAGGGGTTAGAACTATAGAATCGAAATTAAATATTTAATTTTGATCTTCATTGGGAGTATTTCATATCAGAATTCCGTGGTTTAAATTACTCATGTTTCACACTCCATAGGACGAAATGTCTAGGTGTTCAAAACAAACGGTTCGTGAGATTCAGGGTTTGGGCTGTCGGGGTTTGGAAGCGCTCTGCGCTTAGTCGGGTGTTGAAAACACCCGGCACAATTTTGAAAAGAGCTTGCCCGATGTGACGATTCCCAACGTTGCGGGTTGGATTATCGCCCGAAGGGCTTCCCGCCGAAGGCGCTATAGCGAAAAAGCTCTGCCCATCGTGTCGGAATCGCAACGATGCAATGCATAAAGACGCCTTGGGCGTTTCTCACGTCCGGAGAACGCCCTTTCATTCGCCGAGTGTTTTCAACATACGGGATGAATGAATTTCTCAGCTCCGACTTACCATCTGTCGTATTTTCCGAATCGAACAAAAGGCTTCTTATCAATGGCTGTCACTCAAAAAGAGATCGCGGACAGTCTCGGTCTCTCACAAAGTCTAGTAGCGGGAGTTTTGAATAATCGAGACGGCGTTTGGATTTCAGCCGAAAATCGCGAACGAATTCTCAGCACGGCGCGAAAAATGAACTACCGCCCCCACGCGGCGGCAAGGGCTTTGCGATTGGGGAAAACGGCTGTCGTCGCGTGCGTTTTTTGCGGGAAAGCATGGGGCAGCGCCATAGGAGAAACGCTTGCGAACTCACTGGCGGAGATCGGATACGACCTTCTCCTGACTGTGATACCGGAGCCATCGCAAATTGAAGCGCGACTAGGCAAAATTCTCTCTCCCGGAACCTGCGATGCGATCGTATTTTGGGGGCTTGAAGAGAGCGTTGAAGGTCCTGCTTCCATTGCAGCAAAATCCGGAATTCCCTTCATTGTCAAAGGCAGATTTGAAGACACTCATCCGGACTGGTTGCAAGTCGATTTTGATCACGAAGGCATGATGGATAGATCAGTGTCGCACTTGAAAAAAATAGGACACAGTCGAATCGCCTATATCGGTCACTCTCAAGGCATTGTTTACCAATCAAAATTACTCAACGGTTACAAACAGGCTTTCAGCAAGCATTTTGGAGATCATGAGGATCCTCTGATAGCGGCGACGCATGACAACTTACTTAGCTCAAACACTTTGGAAGATTGGTATGAATTGCCAACGGATTGTCAGCCTACAGGGTTTGTGATCGGTACTGATTACGGTACATGGCATGCATTGGAAATGTGGTTGGCGAACAAAAATAAAAAGCTCGCTGATTTGACCGGCAACTACTCCGCCTCCGGGCAAGGAGTCTTTGAAACTCCGCTTCTCTATGGCGAAGCGTACGGATTTAGCAATATAGACATGATTGACCTCGCCGATATCATTGGCAGTCAACTCCTTACTCCTATGTTGACGGGCAAAATACCGTCAGAAAAAATCATTCGCATCCTCCCTCCTTTCCAGCTAGTCAAGAGCATGTCGCTTCCCCTGCCCTTCAAAGACTTACGACCTGAATAATATTTGTGAAGACTTTTCACCTTCCGAAGTAGTTGCAATCCCTTTTGCGACGTTCGTTCGTCTATCGTGCTGGAATCGATTGGAACCGGACGCGCATAATCAGCGTCTTTGCCCCATCGCAACAACGTTTAAGGAGTCTCAAAATGCCGTTTTCCCTTATGCTCGCACTCGCCCTGAATGCCGGCGACAATCTCACATCTCGTGAGAACGCAGTTCTAGCAAAAGTTCATCAAGCCATCTATAAAATGGAATACAATGACAAACGTCACACGAAATTGGCTCAATTCGAGCGCGAGGTACGTTTTGTCGAGGCTGGAACCTGTAAACGGCTCCTGTCCAAAGTGTCGCCTGAGAGCAACGCTTATGGCGATTTGAGCTTTGTTCAAGCCTATTACAATGTCGATTTCGGAGACAATCTGGGGCGACTCTTGAAGCCTTACAAACTCTGGAAAGACAATCCCGCCGATTTTGACAAGAAGTACCCTTCAGTCAAACTTACGGACACGATGACGCACCTCGACCATTTGCCTTCAGCTCTCGCGGTTCTCTATTTGAAAAGACGGGACCAGAAGCCGCTAGGTGATCTCCTCGATTTGCAACTTGACGGCGGACCCAGCAAGATAAAATATTATGAGGTGGGGCTTCTGTGGCAGAGGCATGCTGCAGAGATGCTGACGATTACTCATCACAATGCGAAACGACAGGACGACCTCGCATCCGCACTGCTCTTTGAAGAGTCGGCAGGCGGCAAATCCAATATTAAGCAGGCGAAAGCTCATCTCATTGAGAGCCTTGCACGCTACAAACGCAACAAAGAGTTTCGAGTCTCCGACTCTGCAAAAGAGCTGTCGCTTTCCATTCGCGACAGTACGACCTGGGAGAAATAAATGGAGCTGAGGTAGGATTGAAGAACTTCTTTCAGTTCTTGAGATTGCAAACAATTTCACTTGAAAGTATTGAAGTCATTCTGCAAATTCTTAGAAAGTCAGGGTCGCATTCTCTTAGTGGAATGCAACCCTGACTTTTTTTGCACAATGCAAACTATGCAATGCTCGATTTGCAAAATCGCCTAAGCCGGAATTTCTCTGCGCTTGCGCGAAGCGCGAAACAGGGAAAATGCGCATAGCCCACCCAGGGCGCTAAGTGCGGTTGCAACCCCGCCTGGCTCCGGAACAGTCGTTATGTTCGAAACGAAAACGAAAGTGTGATCAGGAGTAGGAGAAGCGGTTAAAATCGTATGGTTGTCCGATTCAAAGCCGGATCCAGTTTGACCCGAGTTATCGAATACGATCTTATCAAACGTTCCGCCCGTCGCGATGAAGTTGATGAATGAATAATTTTCACTTGAATTCAATGTTCCCGCAGGCGGTTTTCCTTTGTATTGCGAAGTGGCATAGGTTGCGCCGTCCAGTGCAGTTACAGAGGTTCCGGATAGTTTTGTTTGTACCGTACTGGAACTAAATTTGCCCACTAAGACGTTAGAACTGAAGAAACTAATGCCGTTGTTGTTGTCTCCTGCGTTCCACGAAAAACCGAAGTAAGCGACAGGAGCCGTAAAAACAAGAGCGAACGGAGCGCTTGTGCCGGACTGCGCCCCTAAAGCAACGTAATTTCCGGTACCGCTCCCGTATTGATTATCGGCTTGTATGTTGAAAGGATTTGCTGGGGAAAGTTGGTAGGTACCTATCACGGAAGCGAAATTCGATATCCGATTGCCCGTTGCAAGTGTCTCAAAAGTTTCTACTGTAGTCCCTGAAAAAATTGTGCCTTGCACCTTCGGCCCCGAAAGGTATGTATTTATGGTAACCGCTTGCGCGAGTGAAGAAAAGGCCATCATGGCGACCGATGCGAGAGCAATGCCAATCCTGTATTTCATTCTATGAATCACCCGATTTTTTTCTGTGTGTAAATGTCATTTTATCATAGGTATTTATTCCACAGTATTCTTTCTGGATAACTGGAAAAAATACTTGTAATCTTGCTTCCGAATCCTATTCGAGCCATAATTTCGTCATTCCCTTACTCCGATTCGGGTTTCACATCGTCAGCGCTTCCATTGTCGTCTCGCTTATTTGTCCCGAAGCTGTACATTTTTGGCGCTGTCATCTTGTCGGCAGACGAAGCGTAATTGAAAGGCGCGTTCGTTTGAGGGTCGATTTCTAAACCTGCAGGAAGTTTCAACGCTTTCAGCGATAACGGAAAAACTCCGTGTTTGCATCGATGTGCAGTGAGATAAGCCTTAACTAAGGTCAATTGAGATTGAGTCTGTTTCTTGTCAGTGTCCCAAATAGCTGTCTGGTACCTGGGAGGCGTCCCGTTGCTGACGAGCAAAAATTTTTTAATCGGATTGTCGTCATAAGTTTGGTAAATAGGGGCTTCGCCGCGCAGATAAGCGGGAGTTTTCGCCCAATCGATTGTCGCTTGCAAATGCTTTGCGATCTGCGGCAGTTCTCGATAGAATTTTATCTTCTCAAAAGCGTTTTGCCAAATTTGTTCAGGCGGCGTTTCCTCATTTATACGAACGATCATTCCATCCCACTCTTCCTTGATAGCCATGAATCCAGGGCTGCGTTGCGCGTATAGCGGGGTCATACGGCGGATAATATGCTCCGCAGTCGCACCATCGCAACGATCCAAAAGATGCGCCAGCGGTACCGCTCCGCAAGATTGGATCTGAGTTCCTGTTAATTGAATAATGAGATGAGAGCGAACTCCCATCTTGATACCGTATTCGTAGACATCAAGATAGCTGTCGGACGCCGCTCTCCAATCCTTGTCCGCCTCATGCGCTTTGCCTTCCAGAACCACGAATTTTGCAAGCTCCACTTCGTCAAGTAGCAAAGTGACATGAGATTTCCATGAACGCGCCACCGGATACTGACACTCCATCGAAAGCGCCTTCCGAAACAAAGAGAGAGCAGGCCGATTTGTTTTAAGCGCCGCTCGCAGAAATGGAAGCGCCGGCATATCGGGCTTTTTGGGATCCGGGTGATTGATTGCAAATTTGAGATTCAAATTGGACGGGACGCTCGCAAAAGTCACGGCGGCTTTTTCAAAGACGGCAACAGCATTCAAGGCGGGGACTGCCGGCGACGGAGAAGGTTTCGGCCAATGGTAGACAGGATTGAGAGTATTCCAAATCCCGCACCCCATCCCGACGAGTACCAGTCCCGGCAAGAGGTAGTTCACTACTCTTCGGATTTCAGCGCGTCTTCGTTTTTGAGATTTCATTTCATCGCCTCGCAATCGCTTCAGAATCGTTCAACCGGAATCATTCAAGCAGACGCGAAATTCCGCCTGACAAAGTTATCTTCCATGGATATTCTAGTTTTCGGCGATTTTTATCCGAGGGTTGAGATAACTATATGAAATCCGGTTATTGTAGGAGGAAACCTGTTCCCGACTTTGTCGCGCTTCCTAATCAACTGTTTTTGAATAGCACTGTAAACGCCAGACAAAAAACGTCAACTGTGGGCAGATGTTCCAATGTTCCTGAATCCGCAGTACTTGTCGTGCACTTGAACTTGTCATGCGACAATCAACAGCAAAATACTGGGATTCAGAACCGCGAAATACGCGAAATACGCGAAAAAAAAATGCAAATACAATGTAATGCAAAGATGGGATGCAAAAGTGCGTTCTCGGTAAACTAAGAACCGCCCTCCTGACCCTCCTTGAAAAGGCGGGGGAGTCCGGAGTTCAATTCCAAAAGTTTCAATTGAATTGCAATTGGAGGAATCAGAACTTCCCCTCATTATGCGAGAAACGCGTTGGAGGGCGGTTTTGAAACTCTCTTCCATTTTGTATTCCGAATTTTTTTCGCGTATTTCGCGTATTTCGCGGTTCTGAATCTCTCCCTCCGACCTTCTATATTTCGCGGTTACTCGCGGCGAGGCTCCACCCCCAACAGCGTTTTCACGAAGAAGTCTTGCATCCGCCTCTTGCCGTAGGGGGAGCCTGCAACGCCGTGCCCTGCGCCCGGAACCACGAGGAACTCGAAGTCTTTGTCCGCCTTTATCAGCGCGTTCACGACCTGCATCGTGCTGGCAGGATCGACGTTCGTGTCCATTTCCCCCACCATCAGGAGCAGTTTTCCGGTGAGGTTATG